>JBHLND010000258.1:0-4550 GCA_048937485.1 Promethearchaeota archaeon | reverse complement strand
ATTTCGTTCAGACCGTTCAAAGAGGACAGCAAGTCGAAATCTAAAACACGTTGTGAGTATCTGCTAATTCCAGTGAACAAATCCTCATAGAAGCTGGCTTGATTCGGCTTTTCCTTGAGCCAGCGCAATTCGTAAGTCACAAGTCGAAGAACACTTCGTTTATGTGCGGAAAGGTTCGAGAGCTTCTTCTGACCAAGAGCTCTTACAATAATGAAATCAATTGTATTCAGAAATTTTACAACTCCAATGACACGCATCAGCACAGGCACACGCAGTGAAGGATTCTCTTGAAATCGTGGCTCCAGTTGACGAAGCAGGAATCGTACTGATTTGCCCGTTAACTCATAGTCATCCAGGACTTTGAGTGAAATCTCTCTTGCTTTTTCAACTTGGGTTGTCATTTCTATGTCGCTGCATTGTTTCTTGATATTCTGTTGAATGTTACCTCTGTCAAAGAGTGTTGCGCTTCTCCATGCGGGACTTGAACAAGTTGCTGTGGCCATAAGGGCAAGCATTATGAGAGGCTCATTGACGAGGTCAGATGTTATTAAATCGACTTGAAATTCGCAATTACAAGGTCCATATTAATAACATAATTCGAAGCATTGGAGACCCACCAGTCATGAGGCTATTTGGACATCTCATCAAAGGCGAGTCCGTAATTCCTGATAATGGAAGTGTTGCAGTTTATCCAGATATGAACAAGGCAATTCGAGATCTTCGCGTTCTTTATGCAATGGCTCTGAAAGGACAGAGCTCTCTGAGCCAGCTTGTAACTCGATATTTGGGGGGATTATTGCCAGAAAGATCAGCCGATATCAGGATGCTGAAGGATTATGTGCGTGCTCATGGCTATCCAAAGGCCACAAAAGATGAGATTGATGAGATTGCTTTTGCTAGGTATGCAGTGGGTGGGGTACGTGAAGCTAAGATTGCATGTGAGGAAGCATTTCGAATTAGAAGATTGATGCATAAGGAACTCCACCAGAAGGGAGAAGGTCTGACATTACAGGAGCGGGCCGAAAGCCTCATTCAAGTAGGGAAAAGCCTATGGAAGAATTCTGACAGATTCAAGGAGATAGGAATTGCAGAAGGCACTCCAGTGAAGCTATTCGATTGGCAAACTGAAGGGGTTTTCAATACTCTGTACAAGGAACATATAGACTACGCTACATCAAGAATTTCACCAAAAGAGATTCCATGTGCAATCGAGGGAGAAAAAACGGTTCTCACGCGCGCCCCCTTTGGCGCTGTGGGCGTCTTTCCTCCATATAACGCGGCCATTGGCCTAGGAGGAATGGCCTTGCTGTCATCCTACTGGGCAGGCAATGCAACCGTGATTAGAACACCATCAAAGATGCCACTCACGAATGTAGAACTTGTTACAGTGCTTGTTGAATCCATGCGAGAGCTTGGCTTTCCAACTAGCGCATTCCAGACTGTTATTGGGCCAGCAAGAGAGATATCGGACTACATGATCAACCAATCTCCATTGAATGCTATGGTCTATTATGGTGATTCTCAGATAGGCCTGAAACTTATGGCACAAGCGATTAAACGGGGCATTCATTTCGTTCCAGAACTTGCTGGCAGCGGTGCAAGTCTTGTGTGGAAAGACGTCGATATAGACATGGTTGCAGAGTACATAAACCGAGCACGATTCTTTGGCTCTGGACAAACATGTTTCTCTGCGAAGCGTCTTTTTCTCCATGATGCGATATTTGACGAGTTTGTTGAAGCGCTGGTTGAAAGAAGCTCAAAGCTTCAGGTTGGATTTCCATCTGATACAAGGACAGACCTTCCCGCAATGGGCCCGACTGCTCTTTACCAAATCATTGACATGGTAGATGAGGCTTTGAGAAAGGGAGCTGAGCTGAAGTGCGGAGGGTACAGGATGAATGCATATGGAGAGAAGGACGAGGCGGGTCTTTTCTACAAACCAACAGTTCTCACCAACGTGCCTCTTGATTGCAGCATGTGGTATCAAGAAACTTTTGGTCCTGTCCTACCGATCATGAAGATCGATTCTTTTGACCAGGCAATTTCACGAGCGAATAATTCGCCATATGGCCTAAGAACATCTGTTTACAGTGATGACCAAGAAATATGGCAGCGATTCTTTGATGAGATAGAGGCTCCAGGAGTTGCGATCAACACAGATCATATTCATTTTGACAATTTCTATCCTCATCTGGGAGGACTCAAAACCAGCGGGATAAATGGAGGCAAGTACTTCTACGAGATTCTGACATATATGAAATACCGGCACTTTCCTGCGTGACACAAGCGGAACTAAAGGGGGCGCTCATACATCTGGACAAGCATACCTTCTATCTGTTCGTAGGGTGATCCCCACGGGCGAAATCCGAACTTCCTCATTAGGCGTTCACTCGCATCCTGGCCCACAAGAATGTTGCAGTAGTTTCGCTTACATCCATGAGCTCGTCCATATTCTGCAAATTGGATGTACATTGCAGAAGCCAAGCCACTAGCTCTACATGCGGGAATGACAGTCTGATGCTCTCCGAAAAGGCCTTTGGATGTAATCTTTGCTTTGTAAAGCCCAACTATTCGCCCCTGAAGGCGACTTCCAAAATAATGATAGCCATTTCTCATATCTTCAAGAACCTGCTTGGGAGTATACATGCGTTTTTTTCGCCATGCTTCCGGATATTCCTCAGCCTTGGGCCAGACATGTCTAAAAAGAGCGGAGATCTCTTCTGCATCATCTTCCGTAAGCTCAACTATTCGGATTTCCTCTTCAGGGATTTCTGTCATACAATATCGTTCTCAGAGTAATTCCTCTTGACATAAATTTCTGTGTATGGAGCAAAAACTCAAGCTTTGCTGGCAGCCCAATCATATGCCTCTTGAATTGGTGAGCATCCACCACACCGATGACAACCGGCCATGGTTTCACT
Organism: Promethearchaeota archaeon; assembly: GCA_048937485.1. Lineage (GTDB taxonomy): Archaea > Asgardarchaeota > Thorarchaeia > Thorarchaeales > Thorarchaeaceae > SMTZ1-83. The sequence continues at coordinate 1,629 of JBHLND010000258.1, read as the reverse complement.
CGGATTTATGCCCCATCGATATAAGGCAGCACCCACTTCTTTGTAGAGCATTATCGATTCCTCAATCTTACCAACATATGTTGGCGTGAAGTCGGCCAGATGACTGCCAGGAGCTGGACGAAATGGAGCCACTATTGGTACGACACCAGCTTCAGCGAGCTCTTTTGCCAGGTCAATTGTCTTGCTCACATGTTCTCCAAGGCCATGCAAAATGAATGTGCTCACATTTCCCCTGCCAAAGTAGTCCAGAGCATATTTCCAGCTTCTGCGGTAAAGATCCATTGAACCGGTTCCATACTTCCCCGGACACATCTCCTCTCGAATAGCATCATCAGCGCTTTCAATATGCATGCCAATTGCGTTAGCTCCAGCATTCGAAATTTCCCGAATTACATCTCTCTCCATGGGAGGCTCAATCTGAACTCCTATCGGCAAACTGCTGACTCCACGGATTGCCTTGATTATCGCAATCAATCGCCCCCCGCCCATGTCGGGGGCATCTGGGGTTCCTGTGGTTAATAGGATGTTCTTAATGATGCCCTCCAGCTCAGCCGCCTGAACAACTTCTGCTATTTGTTCAGGAGTCTTGTCAAGTACTGTATCACCTCTAAGATGAGATGTGGGGATAGTGCAGAATTTACATTGCATACCAGAATCCCAGTACTTGCACGCCTGATAGACTGTTGTAGCAAGCGTACTGTCACAATGAAGCAGTGCAATCTGCTGATATGAAACTCCTTTTGATGTCGTTCCACTTAGAAACTTGGGACGGGGAATTAACCGAATCCTGATTCCTTCATAAATCCATGTTTCCGGATCATCCGTGGGCTCAAGCAATTTGGAGCCAAATCGTTTAGCCATCTCTCCTCTTCGTATGGGAATTCCGCAGGACCGTCCATTTGGAAGAATGAAATACCTGCCGCCCACCGGACCAGCGCCCCCTTTCCTTCCCGAGTATTCATTCTCAGGAAGTATAGCACCTTCAGTGAGCAAGCGAATCTTCAAGCGGAGGAAGTCTTCAACGTTCATTGTGCTCTCCCCCATGAGAGCAAAAGCCTTAATCTGTCTTCACTTGTGTCCGTTCTCATCCTCCAAAGCCACTAAGACGAGCTCTGGCAAGTCCATAACCTTGATCTCACCGCCAGACTGTTTCGCTAGCAGATTCTTGCAGAATGGACATGAGGTCACAATTGCGCTGGCTTCTATGTCCTTGGCTTGAAGAATACGATTATCTGCAATAACCTTGGCCTTGTCCGGCCATAGAAGTCTCAATCCAGCGCCGTTGCCACAACACATGGCGTTCTCAGCATGACGTTCCATTTCCACAAGCTCCTTGCCTGTTACTCTTCGTATTACATTGCGAGGAGCATCATAGACTCCCATATGTCGCCCTAGATGACAAGGATCATGATATGTGACGTTGCCATCAAACCTACCAACATTCAGGTCATTAAGCCGCTCTTCAAGAAACTCACTGAGATGTTTGACTGGTAAGTCTAGTTTTAGCCCGTGAGATTCGTAATCGCGCTTTAGTGCTCGAAAGCATCCCGGGCAGGTAGTCACTATTTCTTCAGCATCAAGTGAGTTAAGAACTTCCACATTATGGCGTGCCTGCTCAAGACCCTCGTC
>JBHLND010000257.1:2275-4569 GCA_048937485.1 Promethearchaeota archaeon | reverse complement strand
TAATGTCAATATCCACTGCCAAATCCGTACCGTTGACATATGTTGCCCCCTCAATAGTTTCAGCATGATCCCAGTAAAGAGCCTCCCACCCCGGTGCATCCTCAAGACTCTCGTACTCGGCTGTAACACTAGTCTGTGTCCATAAGCCAGTGGAAAACATCTCCCGAATAATTGTATCATTCAGAGTCCAGCTAATAGCATCAGGCACTATATCAGAATCGACCGTGAATACTCGCAGCTGCAGATTAACGGTTTCAAGGAGCATATTAAACCACCCTCTTGGATTGAGTCCTCCGTGATTGGATTCCGTCCCTGGCGAGAATAGATTACTCATGACATCTCGACAATAAGCTCCCAAGTAGGTAGACAGATTGTTCTTTCCTTCGGCCAGCTCCAGGTTATTCATCCTCTGAATATCATCCAAATCAAGGCCCATGTGTAAAGGCCAGGAACCATCCAGAGGCAGTGAGGAATTATACTGCAACATTGCATACCGCAGATACCATTGGTCTGCGCTTGGATCAAGTAGAACATTCGTGTTTTTTCCAGCCGCCCCTACATATTGATAGACAATGTTCTCAAGAACTTCACCAGTGGGCAGCGTGAACCAGTCTATCTGACGGCCGGAATCAGGATCTTCTAGCGGGTAAGAGAACCAATGGTCATTGGCATGATCAGAGCTGTCTAGTTCAGTGAAGTTCAGGAGGTATAGATTCCAGTTGATATTGGAGGTTTCCAGAGCAGGATTGGATGCTATCCAAGACTCGGCAGCAGGACCGTCAATTGCTATTCCGGAACGCGAACTAAGTGCATCTTGTGCGGCGGTAGTTCCATTGAGATAACTCAGGAATATTGTTTCATTGAGGCGTGTACCGATCGCACTTGGATTCGAGTAGGCACTCATGTTGCTCTTGAGATTCTGTTCGTAGGTGTCATCAGCAAACACAAGGGTGTAGTTCAATCTGTGTCGCACGATTCCAGTTGAGTAATTGGCATCATGCCATGAGGGGAGAGTTTGCAGAAACAAGGTTTGGTTAATTTTGCTCTCACTATAGCCAACAAAGGTCACTTGGATTGTCCAATTGCGTTTCAGTGGTTGGAGTCCATCTGAGAGTTCATAATCTTCAGCTGGTTCGATTGGCCTGACATTCACGCTCAAATCACTTGCTGGAGCAATAATCCCGCTAATCAGAACAAGCGCAAGGACAGATGCGAGGAAACCTGGCTTGTTGACTCTCATGGTGCTTCGGGATTATACCCTGTAAAGTGCTTATTATCTATCGTGTTAGCGCACAGCAGAGTATCAGACTGAAGAACGTCCACTCATTATGCGGGCATAGGTTTCCTCCATTGTTTGAGGAGGAGTGGTTTCTTTCTCATGCTTCTTCAGGCTGATAGCACCCTCAGGGCAGTTGGCAGCGCACACGCCACAACCAATGCATCTATCCAGATCAATCGTTAGCAGGTCATCATGGAAACTCAATGCCTTCATTTGACATAGGTCTACGCATGTACCGCATTGTGCGCACAGTTCATGGTCAACTTCTGAATGATAGTTTGTCGCAAAGAAATGGATTGGCTTGGGTGTCGCCCCCTTTCCGCGTAGAAGACCACAGCAGCAACCGCAGCAGCTGCACATGAACTCAAACTTCTCTGAGTTACTAGGCTGAAGAACAAGACCCTCACTCTGAGCTTGTTCTATGAGATCCACCAACTCATCTTTAGAAATCTCACGACCCCAACCATTATCGATGAACATCTTGGCAAAAGGTCCTGAACCAATGCAGGTCTCTTTTCTCTCGGTGACTTTGCATGGTTTGCCGTGAATCTCTTTGATGTCTCTGCAGATGCAATGCGTGACCATGAATGGACCATCAGCAGTTTCAATGAGTTTACCTATGTCGTCATAAGCCGCCACAGGGCTTTCAGGTGAGAAACTTTTCTGAACTGGGATGATTCTGAATTGCTTGGGTTGCGCCGTGAATAGTGCTTTGCCGTATGCATCTCTGTTGTAATCCCGAGAAAGTCTGATGAACTCCATTGTCATTCGCCCAATCTGCATCTCATATATTCCAACCATCCATTGTGCATTGCTGTAGAACTTCGTCCCATCTTCAACCTTGAAGTGCACCAGCCCTTTTGACGCCATCCTATCTAGAACCTCTTCAAGCGCCTCGATGGTGACACCAATGTCTTTTGCTCGATTGAAGATAGTCTCCAAGTCTTCTACAGCTTGATGGGAGTACGTGAGATATGTAGCAATGTGTGCTTCTTCGGGTGTGAAAAGATACCTC
>JBHLND010000257.1:0-2265 GCA_048937485.1 Promethearchaeota archaeon | reverse complement strand
TGTAAGCGACGATAGACATTATCATCAGCCAACTCTGCTTCTGTCAATCTGCATTATCCTCCAATATCGAAGGACCATCTTGGCAGAAACCTACATTAAAAGAGTTCGAAATTCGGAGAGGGAGAATAAGGTGGGCGCAACGAGTGGGTAACACGACGCTTGCCGCGCCACCAATCTTACCCGTGGAGGAAATCTCCACGCGTCCTAATGATTTGTGCGTCGCATTCCATGAAACCCATTTTGAGGATCCATGCGAGGTCTTCACCGCACGCCAGAGTAAAGACCGACCCACACGATTTGCTGCGCCCTTGTTTTAGTGGACCAGTTGACATGCACTTATGCACTTCGCAACTGCCCGTAGGCCCCTTGTTGCATAGGCGCATATATCTTCCGGTCGAAGCCCCATCAACCTTGCTGTTGGTAGTGGCATTAAGTAGCTCGCGCAAGATAATATGATGTAATAGAGTATATAATAATTCCTGTAACCGGACCAAGAGAGCGCGAATCTCCCGCCCTTGAAGACTGTAGCGGTCAATGAATTAATTAACACGAAGAGGCGCTAAGAATTCCAACACATGGAGGGCTCCATGTTGGGAGAAGAAGATATCAGACCGCAAGCCTGGCTCAAGATTGGAACTACATTCCTGAAGGCCGGCATATACTCGAACGCTGTTGATGCCTTCGAGAAGGTCTTGGAAGATGAACCTGACAATGTAGAAGCCCTCACCGGAATCTCACTCTGCCACATGGCAGAAGGAAATCCAGACGCCGCTCTTCCGAGGCTTGTTAGAGCAAAGGGAATTGACGAAGACAATCCTGAGATCTTGTTCCAGCTTGGCCGGGTCTATCACGCTTTGGGCGAAGAAAAAGCAGCAGAGAGAAATCTGAAGAGAGCCGTAGAGCTTGATCCAAACCTGAAGGATGCAACGACTCTGATTGCGCGGATTCAAGCCAAGCCAAAACAGGAGGCTGTTGAGAGCTCCGGACTCCTATATGAGGAGGGACTTCAGCTCCTTGAAAACGGACAAGCAGCTGAGGCAGAAGAACCGCTTCGTAAGGCAGTGCAACTTGATCCTGAGAATGCCCTGGCCTGGTATAGTTTGGCTCAAGCCTACTTCAGACAAAGGGAAAAACGGAGGAAGGCCCTGGAAACTTTCCGAAAGGTAGTTGAGCTTGTGCCAAAGGTTTCTTTGAGCAATATTGGTGTCATTCTATCTGAACAAGGCAGAGCAAAAGAAGCAACTGAAGCATTCAGGACTGCTTTGAGGATTGATCCAGACTACAAAATAGCTAGAAGGAACCTTGCAAGACTTATTGGTGGGATTGATGACGGGGTTCAGTCAGGAGTAACGGAAGCCGTGGAGTTTTTTGGCAGTCTGAAAGCGGCTGGCGAGGCCTTAGAGCAGGCTGAAACGAAGAAAAAGCAGAAGAAAAAAAGATGGAGCTTCTGAATTCAGACCCAAGCACCTTTATCCTCAAACAGGACCACTGCTCATAAGTGAGGAACAACTCATGACTCCAGAAGAGAGAGATGTTTACGACTACCTAAACGATGCTACTGATCTTGTTGAGCAAGGAAGATTCGCCGAGGCCGAAGAGATGCTTCTCAAGGCGACGGAAATGGAGCCAGCAAAGGATTCAACGTGGTTTGCACTTGGATTTGCCCAATATATGCAACAGAAGCTGCCGGAAGCAGAAGCATCAACTCGCAAAGCATTGGAGATTAAAGACACAATTGGCAACTACTGGGGTCTCCTGGGTAACATTCTGAAGACTCAGTGCAAGTTTGTTGAGTCAGAGAGTTGTCTGCGCAGGGCTATCGAAATCAATCCAAAGGATCAGAGATCGTTATCCGGCCTCGGAACAGTTCTAATGGCTCTGGAGAAATTTGAGGAAGCTGATGAGGTGTGTAATAGGGCCATAGAAATGAATTCGAATGATGGGGAGGCATATTTTGCCCTGGGATTGGTTCACTTCAGAAAGGGCAATATAGGAGAAGCGGAAGGCTATTTGAAGAAGGTGACTGAGCTGCACCCAATGATGTACCAAGCATGGCAGGTACTGGCTGTTATCCTCAAGCAATTAGGAAAGGAAGAAGAGGCTGCTGAGGCAAGGTCAAAGGCAAGGGCGCCCTAATTCGCTTGGCATTATCCTGCAAGGGTTGATCGTATCGCGGCCTTGAGTCAAGGTTCTCCCTGCAATTGTGGTGTTATTAAGCATGTAAACTAACTCAATTCTGGCATTAAGGTAGTAGGGGTGAGGTGG
>JBHLND010000256.1:0-4580 GCA_048937485.1 Promethearchaeota archaeon | reverse complement strand
GCAGTATTGGAGGATGTTTTAGAAATCGGGAGGCAAGACCGTGAAGAGATCTATAGCATAAATGCAACAAGACCACAACCGCTTGTGAAAGAAGAAGACCGACTGGGTGTTCAGGAGCGGCTTGATTCGAACGGAAACATCATTACTCCACTGCACAAGGCAGAAATCTACAAGGCTGTAGACAGGATCAAGGCACGTGGTCCTCAGGCTGTGGCAGTTTCATTTCTTTTCTCCTTTGCGAATCCAGAACATGAAAAGGCGATGACAGCGGCACTAAAGCAGTTGCCCGACGTCTATATAGCTGCTTCTTCTGAGGTTCTGCCGGAATTCAGAGAATTTGAGCGTACATCTACAACGGTACTGGAAGCGTATCTAGGACCACTGGTATTGACTTACCTCAATAGACTTGATAGTTCAATTGACAAGATATGTCCAAACTCCAGGTTTGCCATAATGCAGTCAAATGGAGGGACAGTACTTTGCTCCCAGACAGAGGGTCGCGCTGTGGGCTTGGCGATTTCAGGACTTGCGGGAGGAGTGATTGGGGGATGGCAAGTTGCCTCCGCTGCTGACGTGAGTAAAGCAATTACTTTGGACATGGGAGGAACCTCCTGCGATATCAGTGCAGTTTCAGGGGGCATTACACTTCGTCCAGATAATGAAATAGCTGGGCTTCCCCTACGAACTCGTTCTGTTGATGTGAAGACTATAGGAGCTGGTGGGGGAAGCATTGCGTGGATTGATAGCGCTGGAATCCTTCATGTTGGGCCTCAAAGCGCCGGTGCGATTCCAGGTCCAGCTGCATATGCCATGGGAGGAACTCATGCTACAGTTACCGATGCCAACTTGGTCTTGGGTCGTTTCAATCCTGAGTACTTCGTTGGCGGACAAATCAAGTTGCAGGACGGACTAGCAAGCTCTGCAATAGCATCCATAGGTAAGAAGCTGAACTTGTCAATAAGGAACGCCGCTCTGGGCATAATTCGTATTTCGACATCAAATATGGTTCAGGCAATTCGGGAAGTGACTGTTGAAAGAGGGCGTGACCCCCGCGACTTCATTCTCGTTCCTTTTGGGGGTGCAGGGCCAACACAAGCAGTTGACATTGCAGATGCTCTTGGGATTCATTCAATTCTTGTGCCACGCTATCCTGGAATCACTTCAGCCTATGGATTGGTGTGTGCGAATCTCAGAGTAGACCTCATGAAGACTGTCCTTCTTTCTGAAGGCCGGGAGACTGAAGGCGTTCTATCAGATGTTCTCAGAAACCTAACAGCAAGAGCAACCAATGATCTCTTGGATCAGGGTGCATCCTCGGAGAAAATCAGTGTCGAATGGTCAATTGATATGCGCTACTCTGGTCAGTCGCATGAACTGAACGTTGAGATTTCGCCATCAATGCCCAATCTGTTGAATTTCTCAAAGAAGCAGTTCGAGGAAGAACATAGGAAGGCCTTTGGTTACTCAATGAGAGAAAGAGATCTGGAATGGGTAACAGTAAGAGTAGCGGCAATCGCAGAACATGCGAAGCCCTCCATTGCCAAAGCTGAAAGTACTCAAAATGGAGAGCCAGTTGGTGCGCGAGAAATTCTCGTAGGGACAGACGAACTCCAGCTTGCAGATGTGTACCGAAGAGAAACGCTTGCCTCTGGACAGCGGCTAGCTGGGCCAAGCCTCATTGAGCAACTGGATACCACAGTATATGTCGGTCCTGACTGGACTGCGGAACAGCAGGGAGATGGCACTCTCTGGATAAGGAGGCCCAAATCATGATTGAAGACCCAGTTACATTCGAGGTCATCAAGAATGCATTAATCTCGGTGTCACGTGAAATGAGCATTGCTCTTCGAAGAACTGCCTTCAGTCCCAATATCAAGGAACGCAGAGACTGTAGCTGTGCTCTCTTTGATTCGGAAGGCAGGCTGGTGGCTCAGTCCAAAGATATACCTGTCCACCTTGGTGCCATGCCTATGTCTGTCAAGTCCTGCATGGACCAAATTGGGGCTGATTTAGAGGAAGGAACTATGGCTCTTCTCAATGACCCATATTCCGGCGGGTCACACCTGCCTGACTTGACTCTTGTAGCACCAGTGTTTGCGGGAGGAGAGAGAGTTGCATTTGCAGCCAATCGAGCACATCATGCGGATGTTGGAGGAATCAGTCCAGGTTCAATGCCCGGGCTTTCAACTTCAATTCATGAAGAAGGCATCGTAATTCCACCAAGGATTATCGTTCGTGATTCGATACTAAATCAAGACGAAGTAGATGACCTGCTTAGCGAAACGCGGACGCCTGACGAAAGATTAGGTGATTTATCAGCACAACTTGCTGCAAATATCGTAGGGATAAGAAGACTCCAGGACACCTCTGCTGAACATCATTGGGACTCAATCCTGCGCACATTCGATGAATTGCAGTCGTATTCGGCAGAGATGATGAGAAGGAGCCTATCAAACTTCGAAGGGTCAGAATCGACTTTCACTGATGTTATGGAGAGTGATGGCGCAGGCTCTTGGGACATTCCCATCATATTACAGTTGAAGATTGAGGGAGGAATTGTGAAGGTCGATTTTAATGGGACAGCCAATCAGGTAGCTGGGAATATCAACTGCCCAATAGCATCTACTCTCTCATCTGTCTATTACGTTTTTATAACTCTGTTTGGACAAGATGTTCCTGTGAATGAGGGATGCTGGAGTATCATTGATGCCCGAGTTCCGAAGGGCTCATTTCTTAATCCTAGATACCCTGCTGCGGTATCGGCAGGGAATGTTGAAACTTCCCAGAGAATTGTAGACGTGACACTTGGAGCCCTAGCCCCAATTGTTCCGGATTTGGTTCCTTCAGCAAGTCAGGGAACCATGAATAATGTGACAATTGGAGGAAGGGATCCGCAAACGGGCAAGCCATTCTCATTCTACGAAACAATTGGCGGAGGTGCAGGAGCTTCAAAGGGCCGACATGGCACAAGTGGGATTCATGTGCACATGACAAATACATTGAACACTCCAATTGAGGCCCTTGAAACTGCTTATCCACTCCGTGTGATGAAATATCGCATCAGAGATGGCAGTGGAGGATTTGGCGAGTGGCATGGTGGTCATGGTATAGTTCGAGAGATTGAAATCTTGACAGATAATGGAGTCATATCCATTCAGTCTGAGAGAAGAGAAACAAGACCCTGGGGATTGAATGGGGGATTTCCTGGAATGAGCGGTCGCAATTCCATAATATACGATGGAGAGGTCCATCTCCTTCAGGCAAAGACCACCTTCAAGGTTCCTATGGGAGCGATAATTCGGATTGAAACTCCAGGTGGCGCGGGCTGGGGTTTCAAAGGGAAGGCATGATTCCTGAGAACCTACATCGGATAATGCTAGACTGCGAGTGCTAACGTTCCATCAATTCCGTTAACACGAATCATCTGAGACTTTGCACCTGCGCGGACCTTGATGTAGTAGGTTGGCACATAGAATCCATCCAGCTTGCTGAACGAGAGTGTGTGCTGCACCACGCGTTTGGCATCAGAGGGCCTTCCGCCAGCCGCCTTTGAAACGGCTTTGATTACCTTATCCAATGAGTTGAACTTGCCGGGTGACACTTTGGCTTTGCTTAACCATGCAGCTGATGCACTTCTCTTGCCAGCACCCTTTAGCATACGTTCCATGGCCGAAGCGGGCCCGCCGGTCTTCCCATCAAGCGTCATTTCATCAGACCTCTTGAGTTCGAAGAGCTCAATGATATCAAGATGAATTGCTTTTCCGGGAATATTCTTTCCTTTCTTTGGCGTTATGACTTCTTTTCCGACAAAGACGCCCTTGACCTCATCATTCACTCCGAGTTCTTGCTTCCGTACCCGAAGGAATTTCAGTTCCATTTCAGCATCATATATGCAGTAGAAGTCATATTTCAAAGCTGGCTTACTCATCTTGATAGCATCTGAAGATGCACCGAGAATATCAGGCGCGTCCTTCAAAGCTATCTGCTTCGCCTTTTCAGGTTTCACAACTTCTTTGAAGTAATACATCTTCTTCTTCTTGGTGTCGACTTTCACCTTAGCATGAGCGCCTGTGACCTTGAACATCGAAGGTGAGAGTCGTGGGGCTGCTTTCTTCTTCTTCTTCTTGGCCATTATGAACACCAAATCTGTTAAGGTATGTCTAGTATATGTTCTCTTTGGCTGCCAAGAGAGGCTATTTGTGCGCGAAAGAGATGCGCATCGGATCCCCTTTGTCAAAAACTCTAGCAAAACCTACCCTTTCGAACTGAAGAAATGTCCCCGAATCCACTCTACTAAGGCCAGGCTCTCCCCAACCAGTAACCAACTCACCATCCACCATGGTAATCTCTGCAGGAATACTTCCGTGTTTTGGAATCCAATGAATGATAGGTCCCTTCGCAGTCAGCACCTCATTGACATCCAAACTGTGGAAACTGGCAAGGAGTTCGTTCTCCTTTTCTCGAGTGAAGTTGGCAAAATCCTTTAGGCGAAACAGTGTGCCAGCCGAAATCTGTTTAACATCAGACTCAGCAACTCCAACAATCAAGCTTGAAGATTTCTCTCTTTTGAGCGGAATAGT
>JBHLND010000255.1:0-4600 GCA_048937485.1 Promethearchaeota archaeon | reverse complement strand
CCGAAATATTATTCAACACAGACATAGGCAGTTTTGGTGTCAGAGCTGAGGGTGTAATGTTACGTGAGGGCCGAGTCTTGCTCCACCAGCCTGAAACTTATGACTTCTGGACCTTCCCAGGAGGAGGTGTACATTTTCATGAATCCTCCAAAGAGGCACTCAAGAGAGAGTGGTTTGAAGAAACCGGATTTGCAGTAGATGTCAAGCGTCTTCTATATGTCATCGAAAATTTCTTCGTTTTCAAGGGTAATGACCAATTCCCCCCGCTGACCAAGGATGGGCGACTACATGGATTAGGACTCTGTTACTTGGTCGAGCCAGTAGATGAAGAAGGTGAGTGGGTGCGAGACGAATTCTATGGTCAGGAGGATATCCCATATCAAGGAAGGAATCTGAGGATTACATTCAGATGGTTTGCACCGGACGAGCTTGAAGCTATTAACCTTGTACCAGCTTGCTTGAAATGGGCTCTAAAGAAAATACCAGATTATCCTCTTCCAATTGTAAACCGTGAGGAATGATATTCTTCCAAAAACTGCTGCTTTCTGATGTTTAATGACCTTCTTAGTGGGAAGAATTCTATGCGACTTGGTTCATTCTCATTAGTTTGTCGGTGAAGGATATCAAAGCTTCCAACGCGTTCTACAAGAAACTAGGCTTCGTAGATCTTCATGGATGTATTTCCCATAATTGGATAATCATGAAGAATGGTGAGTATGTTATTGGGTCATTTCAAGGCATTCTTGAAAAGAATACACTTGCAGTTAATCTCTGGTGGGACCGGAATGCTCAACCACTAGAATCATTCACAGATGTACGAGATCTTCAGCGATAATTGAAGGGCCAGGGAATTCTATCTGTCAGTGAATCGGATGAATCAACTGAAAGCCCTGCAAGTTTCATCGTCTTGTATCCTGACAGAAACCCGATTCTTTTTGATCAACATATCTGATTGAGATGAAGAATGTGCATTCAATCCGTATTGACATTAGTTAGAATTCTTGGTTGGTCCCAATCCTCTCTTGTGATGCTGTACAGAACTCCATTCCTAAACCTGCCTTTCACAAATCCTACATTTCGGATAAGACCTTCTTTCTTAAAGCTGGCCTTTTCTAAGACTCGTTGAGCCGCAGTATTTTCTTCCACGGTGAGTGCCTGGACGCGTTGAATATCCTTGAGAAGAAAGAGGTAGTCCACAATCATCTCAGTCGCTTCAGTTGAATATCCATTTCCTCGTTCTTCGGGAGTTATCAAGCATCCGACCTCCACCTGGTCCAAGAACGCTATTTTTGAGAGGAAATGCAAAACCACTCCAATTTTTGTGCCATCTTTCTTTTCTATGATGAAATTTGCCCAGTCCTCTGAATACTCACTAAACATTCTCTTTTCTGTTTCTGACAAGGACTGCTGCCGCGTGAAGATGAATTCACCCATGAATTCGATGTCGTTCATCCACTTCTGACAGGTTTCAAGATCCTCGGTTTCAATGACTCGAAGATTGATTCGTTTTCCTTCAAGCACTTGATTTCCCTCCACTCTACGCTTTGATTCGCTCTTACTTGATTCTTCCTTAAAAGAGATGTAGTTTTACACGAAGCGGATGAGACAACGGAAGGACCTGCTAGCTTTGTACCGGTCTTGTTGAAACAGGCTCTGGGGTCGATTCCTGAATATTCTATGCATATCGTGAATCGTGAAATGTGACTTTTTCTACAGCCCACTATTTTCTGACTAATGAAATCGCCTCAGAGGGACATGTAGAAACACAGAGTCCACAGCCATAGCAAAGATCTCCATTCACCTTTAGCTGGCCATCGACCATTTCCCTGCCTCCAAAGTTACACCTCTCCACGCATGTTCCGTCATTCACACACTTGTCCATGTCAGTGACAGAAATCGATTCAGAGGTTATCAGGTCCGGATACAGCCTATACTTCAGGACTGCTGAAAATACCCCACAGCAAGTCGAGCAGCAACTGCAGAGTCGGTTCACCTTGTCATCCCACATGGCATAGGCCATATGAACAAGCCCAGCTTCACTTGACATCTTCAGGGTCTCTATTGCTTCTTCCTTAGTTATCTCCTCCGTATTCTGATTCTTGTAGATGTCAGTGTCTAGCAATGGCTTCGCTGAGTCCCATGCAATACATGTCCTGCGAGGTGAATCGCAGTTCTGCATCATTGTCCTGCAGATACAGTCTGACAAGTAAATATGTTCAGCTTTGTCAAGGTAGCTAATTGCTTCATCAATGTTCAGAATCTTCGGTTCTGCTTTCAAATCCACATTGACAGGTATTGTAATTGCAGTATGCCACCTCTCGAAGTTCTTGATTTGTTCAAGCATTTTTGGATCCCATTCTCTTCCCATTGGTCCTCCTCCTTTGTGGGAGTTGGCGATTTGGTTTGTGAATCTTTGCAGGTTCTCGTGATGTACAATCACTAATTGCCAGCAAATCCTCGAACCAACTTCGTCATAGCTTCTTTCCTCTCAGGGATCAAGCTGTAGAAGGTCCACTTCTTCCATCTCTCACTATGCAACCAACCCGCTTTCTTCATCTCCCGAAGGTGATGTGATATGAGGGGCTGTCTAGACTCATTGAGAGCATGCTGGATTTCACAACCGCATGCGGATTCCATTTCCAGAAGTAGGAGCATAAGTCCTAACCTAATCCCTGAAGTAAAGATGCTTAGATCCGAATCGCCTATTAGACTTCGACTCTTCTGAAGGACTTCCATCCGCTCTGGAGAGTACTCCTCGCAGGATTCGAAATCACATGTGACACCTTCCTTTGCAGCGGATTTCTCTTTCCCTTTTCTACCCGAAGTCATGGCCTAAAACATATCAATGAGATTTATATAAATCATATGCATATTTGGCGTCCAGCAAAGCGTCTTTGTCTTCATGGATCCCAAATTCAGTTGACTATTCATCGTCGTTGGCCAGTCTTTTGTGAAATTCCGCCTTGTCGGGATGAGGTGCATCTGTCTTCTGCAGCCTATTATACAGCTCCTTTATTGAGTCCCAGCATCCCGGTCGTCTATACACCTGCGCAAAGACCTCTGAGTCCGACTCAAATTTCTCCCAAAAGCCAATGAGTGCAATCGCTGTTGTCTCAGGAATGAAATCATAATCCATGAATTTCCTCTGCACAAGAGTGCTGAGGCCATCAAAATATGAACCAACTCGAGTGAACTTTGCAAAGTCTTCTGGATTGCTGTCAGGCCCATATTTAGTGAAGAAATCATCAACGCTCTCCCAGGACCATGTTTGAATCTCGTTCATATCTTGGATGAACTCCTTGTCGTAGAGCATCTTATTGTACTCCAGAAAAATGGAGAGTTTTCGAGCTCTGGTGAATCGTCGGATCGAATGAAGTGTGGCTATTATACCAATAATGACACTTCCTAACCCGACAATGGTTGTTATTGGTGTCAAGTCCACCTGCAATTTGTTCACCCGGACTGTGGGATGGACTCCATCGATTAAAATTCTCTGTTTCTTCTTTGCACAAGAGTGCCTTTTGGGATTACAATGGATTTCAAAAGAATTATCACTCCTTGTTACTATACTCGTTAATCCATTTGGTTAGCCTGAGGGAGAAGAATGAAGCACGCAAGAATTGCGGTAATACTTGGTCTGGTGCTGATGCTATCTTTGGTGTCATCAGTTCCACTTGTGAATGATGGGCTGGAGCAGGCGCGTGAACTAGTCACTCCTACACCATCTGAGAGCTTTCAGAAATCCTATGATACGCATGCTGACATTGTGATAAGGAATGATACCGATTTCGTAACACAGGCTGAGGATGAACTATGGCCTGGTGATGGCAGCATCGATACTCCATACTATATCACGGGTTGGAACATCACGAGTGATTCGACAAGTATTGACATTAGTAATGTCAGCTTGTATTTCGTTGTTCATGATTGCTACCTAAGTAATCTCACTGATGCGCGTTCGGATGGCATCCAATTGTATAACGTGACTCACGCGAGTATTCAGGAGGTTGCAGTTACTGGAAAAGCGTATGGGATATACGCAACCTTCAGCGATAGTCTCCTGATCAGTGGCTGTGAAATCGATAGCGGCCTGTATAGCGGAATCTTCATCGAGGTTTCAAACAACTGCGTTATAGATAGTTGCGAAGTCTTTGGGAGAGGTCATAGAGGATTATATGTCAATCAATGCCAAGACTTGGTCGTTTCAAATTGTGATTTCTATGACAATGACATAGAAGGCATATACATCTTTAATTCCGATTATTGCAATGTCACAGGTACGTTCTCGTACGATAATGGAGGAAGTGGGTTCTTTCTGTTCCAATCTCACTTCTGTAACCTCCTCGAGAATACGCTTTACGGTAACTCCAAATCTTCATTGGACACAGGAATCCATCTCGAAAGTTCGAGTCACACTACAATTGTCGGAAATGAAATCTTCAGCAACGAATTTACGGGAATCTTTCTGAGTTTCTCACCCTACACACAGATTCTTGAGAATGATATCTACAATAATACTGACTTTGGAATATTGGGTGGCCTCTCTGACAATTGCACTGCCAGCGGCAACGACATCTGGGATAATGGATGGTATCCAAGT
>JBHLND010000254.1:0-4619 GCA_048937485.1 Promethearchaeota archaeon | reverse complement strand
CAGTCCGAAGACTCTCAGCCTGAACTGAGAAGGAGATTGTGGATGACATGGTAAGTGCGAGGACCAGCATCAGAGGTATAATCCTCCCTCTGCGCATCCGAAGATATCCAGCAGCAATACGATTCTTCTGTCCAAGAGCGAAAGATAGACGGGATGATATTCCCGCCAGACCGACCCTTGAAACTCGAGAGCCATTGTAAGCTATGAAGAACCATGCTGAGGTTCCGAGAGAGAGGGTGAGTAGAAGCATAAGAGGATTGATTGGCAAGTAGATTGCGGCGGTAACAACCAAGGCTAGGAGCACAATTGACGCGGTCATTGTAAAACCATAGGATGCTTCTTGAGGCTTGACATCCTCAGGGTTCTCCTCAACAGTTGTGCCTATCTCAGCCAGAGAGGCTTTTCTTGCAAGATAGAGAATGAATAGAACTGGGGGAATGATACATAGAAGTACAACTGTCACAAGTGTGTCTATTTGCACAACGGAATTAAGCAGGTAGAACTCGTACACCGACCAATCAAACTGCATGAAACCAATTGTAGCAGGAATAAGGGCCGCAAAGAGCGCGGCCATGATTATTCCGATAATCAGTGCAGGGACAACCAAAAGCACGGTTTCCCACAGAAACACTCCACGAATCTGGCTCGAACTAGCTCCTTTGGATCGGAGAACTCCAACTTCTGTAGCCCTCGGAGCCATGAACGAGTCTGCTGCAAATACTGAGAGGATTAGCGCTAGTAGGAATATTGGAAGGTTGAGCATGGAGTATGAGACTGATTTCAAGTAAGTGTTAACAGTATTCTGGAGAACGATGATGAAGTCATAGCCCCCGGTTTCAACCTGGAACTGCTCTTCTAGCCGGACGGCAAGTGTAAACATGTTGGTTGACATGGAGTCAGGACCAGCTGCAATAAGGGCAGTACTGGATGCACGGACAAGTGTATGAGCATTGAAGAATCCATCAGGTTCAACGAAATTTGACGGTGTGGCTGAGTCAAGGATGAAGATTGCGTCGCGTATACCTAGCACAGGATAGCGAGTGTTTGTTTTATCCCAGTTACGTCTCATGGTGGAAGGCAATGCTCTCTCTACTAGCGAGTAGTAATTTGCCATATCATAAATGCCTGCGATTCTAAGGTCATTTAGACTCCTTCGACCAAGTAGGGCTAGTTCTCTGCCATTGGGGTACGTAGCGTTTGCTTCGCCAAATTCTCTAGCAAGAATCTCAAGATCAAAGGTTGAATTCAGGGTGAGATTCAAATCTAGGACATCTAGCGTATACTCTAAGAACTGTGTTGAAACAAGAACTTCACCCTCTTCCAATTGTATACTGCCCTGAACAGTAAGCTCTCTCTGCACAATATCAAGGAATTCATTATTCACAAAAATGACCCTGCAATCCTTAATTCCATACTCGTAGGACCTACCCATCATATCATACACATAGTCATCGGGCAAAAACGACCCATTTACTATCCCTATAGTTGAGTTTATTCTGAAGGCCTTCTCAACAAACGGGCTATTTTCCAAGTAGTTCTTTGCTTGAGTGCCTGCATCGTAGTGACTATCGAGCGTTTCGACTAATAGCTGGAACGAGTGTCTATCAAAGAAGCTCTCGGCGCTGACTTGTACACCGGTGTCAGCCCAGACAATGTTTGATGCAAGTAGACTGATTCCCAGGCCAAGAGTGAGTGCCAAGCTAAGTGCACGGAACGGATGAGCTCTCATTGAACTAAGGGCATAGGAAAATGCATACCGACGACTCCCCTGCTGCTGCGAGCCGTTCCTTCCCTTAGATGCCTTCACTACAAATCACTTCCCCGCAGAGGTGCTCTCCTCTCCAGCCTTGAACCTCGCTCGTGCCTCATCAATGTCAATGCCGCTGGGTTTGAAGAAGTCGGTCACAAGCTCCTCGACAAGAACTCCGTCACGAAGAAGAAGTATCTTGTCGGTCATCTTGGCAACCTCTGGGTCATGGGTGACAACAATAATGGCCCGGTTGTCTTCTTTTGCTAGCCGCTTCATCAGCATAATGATTTCTCCACCGGTAACATGATCTAAGTCTCCAGTGGGCTCGTCACAGAGCAGTACGGCAGGATTATTTGCAAGGGCTCTTGCCAGGGCGACGCGTGACCTCATACCGCCGGATAGTTCATGAGGCATGTGATGGGCTCTATGCTCGATTCCAACCATGTCCAGCAGCTCCATGGCTCGTTTCCGCCTTTTCTCGGTGGGAACATCATCAAGAAGCATTGGAACCTCTACATTCTCAAGGGCTGTGAATATTGGTAGGAGATACTGGTCCTGAAACAGAACTCCAACTTTGTGTCTTCGAATCTCAGAGATGCCCTCATCCTTCAGGTTTGTTATTTCAAGGCCATCGACAAAGATCTTCCCAGCAGTTGGAGAGTCGAGACCTCCTATCAAGTTTAGAAGCGTTGTCTTTCCTGAACCGGAGGCGCCAACGATGGCGACGAACTGACCTTTGTGGACTTTCAGGTTGGTGCCGGAAAGAACGTGGATTATTCTAGTGCCATCCTGAAATTCTCTATGAACATCAATGCATTCAACAGCTAGCTTGTCATCTGTGTTCATTGGCAAGTCACCCTAGGTTTCAGCTAGTGAACCTCATTTAAAGGAAATGGCATAAGCAATATACGCCATTGCCACAGATGTGCGGCTTCACAATGAAAGATAATCATTGTGGATAAGACAAAATAGCGGAGATGTTTCCATCAGAGGGACTAAATATGAGAGTCTTTGCAGTTTCTGGCCATTCAGGTTCGGGAAAGACCACCTTAGTGGAGGGCTTGGTGAAGGAGCTTACCGAAAGAGGTCATTCCGTTATTACTGTGAAGAGTGCCAAGGAAGATATTCCCGACACCCAAAACTCGGATACTTGGCGACATCGAGAGGCAGGGGCTATCGCCACAATCTTACTGGGCCCGAATTCGACAGTCACAAGGCAATATACACGGCTCTCAATCAAGGAAGCACTTGATGAGCTGGAATGCGACTTCGTGCTTTTCGAGGGATTGAAGGAATTGAACCTCCCACGCTTCTGGTGCACTATGAAAGAAGTTGGAGAGGAACCACTGCCCAAAGGAACCAAGGGTTTGATTCTCCGGCAGAACCATATTTCAAACCAGCCTGAAATGGAAGTATCTGCTTTTACTCTTAGAGACATAAGTCAATTGGCGGATATTGTTGAGCGCGAAGCAGTTTTGCTTTCTGAAACTGCTCTGTAAAGGCGGATTAACAGTCAAATAGCAATGCTCATCTTGGACAAGCTTCTGGGAATTTGTTAATGAGATCTCTCCGAGTTTATCAGTTCGATCTTGAAGATACCATAGAGAGCGGACAGACCTTCAACTGGGTCAAGGAGGGTGATGGATACGTTAGCACAGATGTTGGTCAAGCAGTATATGTTGAGCAGAGGGATGACAAGCTGTTCTACGAGTCTTCCAAAAGGAGTGTGGAATTGAGTTCATTCTTTAGACTAGATGATCCCCTTCCGTTAATTCATGCTGAGATTGGCAGGGACGAATTCATGAGAGAATCGATTGAATTTGCACCGGGGCTCCGAATAGTCACCAATCCATTCTTTCCATGCTTAATATCATTCATCTGTTCCATCCGAAAGAACATTCCAACAATAAAGAACCTCATGCAATCATTTCGCAAGCAATTTGGACCTACTTTCGAGTTTCGAGGTAAGAAATACAGCGGATTTCCATCTCCTGAGGTTATTGCCAGAGCATCTTTGAAAGAACTTCGAAATATGGGACTTGGCTGGAGAGCAGAATTCGTAAAAGAATCTTCACGGGCAATCATTGATGAAGAGATTAGCAGAGATGGGTTAGTGGAGCTCGAATATGAGGTTGCACATAAGAAGCTCAAGACCCTACACGGAGTGGGCGATAAAGTAGCAGATTGTGTTTGTCTTTTCTCCTTGGGATTTCTTGAGGCATTTCCAATTGACATTTGGATGGAACGCATAATTCAAGGAAAATATGGTATCTTCACAGAAACCGGCAAATCCTATTCGAAGAAGTCGTGTGCTGCAAGGGAGTACTTTGGAAGATATGCAGGATATGCCCAAGAGTATCTTTTCTACTATACACGATCGCGGAAGCAGGCGGCCCTGGAGTAGGATTATTTGAAGCTTTGCCGCTTTCGTTTCTTCTTCAAGTACCATCCATGGTCAAGGACGCCTTTTGATAACTCCCATGCACGAGTTTCGTAGAACGCCAATGGATGAAGCACATATTCACAGAGAGGATCAAAAAACTCTCCTAGATAAACTGGACACAGGCTATTGCCTTGCATCTTCCTGCAGCCAGGCGGTGTGTATCCTTCTCCAGCAGATTTTGATGAGATATGGCGTACCTGGTATTCTGCAAGGGTCTGCACAAAATCAGGGGCAGTCCTAAAGACCCCCATAACCTCCTTGATGTCCATTCCAATCTTTAGAAGAAAGGCAGCTAGGGCAAAACGTGCCTCATGCGAAACGTTCTTTCCAGCCAGAGAATCCTCGTGTATCTGAGCGATGCATGGTGGAAAAGCGGAGGTGCTCTTCTCCGTTATCTTCACAGGTTCGGTGCGACGGATTTTGCCT
>JBHLND010000253.1:0-4631 GCA_048937485.1 Promethearchaeota archaeon | reverse complement strand
GTCTTTGACGAACTCCGGTCTAAGGGACTTTCAGCTACTATTGCCGGAGTTCAGGTTCTTGAATGGGTGATTGTGAACTCAATTGACTACTACATAGATGATAGGACGACTGATGGTGTAGTTGAGAGCCTGAATGACATCTTGATTCGAGCTCTCCATACGACAGCGACAGAACTCCATGCAATCAGTGACGACACAAATGATTGGCTCTATGGTTCTCATCATACTATCTACATCGACCACATGGCAGGCATGACTTATCTCGGCGGAGGAGAACATAGAGGAAGCGGGTACACAATCAATGTAGGAAGTGGACCAGTTGTGCAACATGGGCCCTCACGGAGAATGATTGTCAGCTATACAGCAACTCCGGAGTACTATGTGACTTACCCTGGAGGACAGAGTCAAGTCATGTTCAGTGAGCACTGGGATGACTTGTTCGAATTGTGGTATGATTTTGACCCAGCAACTGGCCATTATGCCTACTACCTAGAGTACATCTACGCCACCGCTGATGCATTTGAGACTGCAGACGATGGGACAATGATCGAGATGGTCCTTGTTCTGCTACCAAGGAGGTAAGATAATGAAGAAAATCGATGATATCTTTCCGGACATCGGGTTCCTTCCAGCTCTAATAGTTACCATTGCATTGAGTGCAGCATTGCAGCTTGGTGGTTCATGGTTTGCCATGTTGATAGCGGGGGCACTTGGTTCGTTGTTTGTTCGCAGACATAGAATTGCGTTTCTAGTAGGTCTTCTAGGAGTGATGATAGCTTGGTTGATTTTGTACCTCTATCTCATCGCAACAGCTCAAGCAATGGCAATTGCAGACTTCTTCATAGGGCAACTAGGCTTGACAGGACTGGGTATGCTAGTCTTTGTGATAGGTTCTCTACTTGGTGGCTTGCTGGGCGGTTTTGGAGCACTATTCGGTAGGTCACTGGTGGAATTCATAGACGAACTGATTCCAGATGACGATCAACCTCAACCAGCAGAATCAGAAGAATGAGCTCATTGAAAGTCATGGGCCGCACCATGGCTTTCTCACCTTCTTTTCTTGAAGAACAGCAAACCTAGTGAACCAAATGCACCAAGAATTATTAATGCAATAGCCAAAGTTGTGGGTGAAATAGCAGGGAGATTAATTGACCCTTCTACTGTCATCAAGTAGACTGTCTTATTTTCGTAGACAATGTACCAAGTTCCGCTACTTGGAGCTTCGAAAGTCCACGAAAGGCTTTGAACATTATTTCTCTCAAAGACTGCGGTGAATGGATCTTTCTGGGTGAAGAGTGAGAAATTTCCACTATCAAGAATATAGACTTCAATACCCTCCAAGCTCCAGTCATCGTATTTTCGCGCATCACCATAGTATAGAGAGCCATCACACGTGACCTCAAAACTCCCACTAAGTGTGTCCCCTTCTCGGCAATCCACATCATAGGCTATCCACGTTAGCCCATCCAAAATTAGATCAGAGGAAGCCAAGAATGGGTTTCCGAATGCCACATCGTTGCTCCAAATCCTATCGTCAGTCGCGTCAGTTTCTATGCTGAAAGAAGAAACGATGAACAGAGATGCAATTAGGAAGATCGTAACCTTTCTCACACCTATATAATCCTGGGTCCGCATGTCATCCTGTATGAAGTAATGTGACACTTATGAATTCACTTAATGGAATATTCGAACTGTTAATAACCACTAAGGATAAGACTAAACTATAGTTCACATATAACAGGGCTTATATTGTTTTAAGAAAGAGCGAATTCACCCTTCATCGAGGAGACAGAATTCCATGCATCGAGAGATTACGAAAGGAGTCTATTATATCGGCGTCGACGACCACCACACTGAGCTGTTCGAGAATCTTTGGCCGCTTCCATTTGGCGTGTCATACAACTCCTATCTTGTTATTGATAAGAAGATTGCTCTGATTGAAACCGTCAAGAATCTCTTCGAAGATGAGTGGATAGAGAACATCAAGGAGTTAGTAGACCCTGAGAAGATAGACTACATCATATTGAATCACATGGAGCCCGACCATACCGGAGCACTCCCGAGGATAGCAGAACTGGCAAAGAATGCAACCATCGTGCTTTCACCCAAGGCTGCTGCTATGCAGGAGTCCTTTTACAATGTCGGTCTAAATGTGAAGACTGTTGAAGATATGGAAGATTTGTCTCTTGGCTCAAAGACTCTGAAGTTTGTACACATTCAATTTGTTCACTGGCCAGAAACCATGGCGACATACTTGGTCGAAGATGAGGTACTATTCTCGTGTGACGCATTCGGCTCCTTCGGCGCACTCAATGGGAAGCACTTCGATGACGAGATTGACATGCGAATGATTGAGGCGGAGAGCAAACGATATCTCTCAACAATCATTACATCCTACTTCAAATTCGTCCAGCGCGCAATTGAGAAAGTGAAGGAACTCGGTGTTGGAATCAAGTTCATTGCGCCTTCTCACGGTCCTATCTACAGGAAAGATCCAATGTGGGTCATCGAACATTTCTATAGGTTCAGTAGCCCCGAGCTTGAGAATTACGTTACGATAGTCTTCGGATCAATGTACGGGTTCAATTTCCGGTTGGCGCACAATCTAAAGAAGGAACTCCAAGAACTCGGTGTTGACGTGAAGATGCATAACATCTCTTACAGCTCAATGGACAAGGTGATCACAGATGCAGTTCGTGCGGGAGTAATAGTTCTCGGAACTCCTACCTACGATGCATTTCCGTTCCCCAAGATTTGGGCATTTGCGTGCGAGATGGAAGGAAAGAGGTTCCAGAAGAGACCTATTGCCATGTTCGGAACCTATGGCTGGGGAGGAGGCGGCGTTAAGCGGCTAAGGAAGCAACTGGAGGATGCTAATTTCGAAATCCTGGAACCTGTTGTAAGATGTCGCGCACGTCCAACTGAAGAGGAGAAACAGGCAATCAAGACCCTCGCCAAGAACATTGCACAAGCATTGAAGTGACCAGCACGTCGTGACCTGACTTACTTCATTTGTGGACCTAAAAGTAACCTTTTTAGTGACCCCCATATTTGCTGGAGCAGTTGTTCAAAAAGCGCGGTGATGTAGACTGTGCGGATTGGAATGACGGAGGACAGAGGAATATGAAACTCAAGGGAACCAAAACTGAGAAGAACCTATTGACCTCTTTTGCCGGGGAATCACAGGCCAGAAACCGGTATACTATGGCCGCGAAGACTGCCAAGAATGAAGGCTACCAGCACATATCTGCCATATTCTTGGAAACAGCGGGTCATGAGTTGGAACACGCAACGAGATTCTTCAAGTACCTCAAGCAAGGTGAGGCAACTGAGGCAATCAAGGTCGAATGGGAATTTCCTACTTCAGGTGCTTATGAGTCGACAGAGAACATTTTGAGGCATGCTGCAGCCGGCGAGAAGTACGAGTATACTGAGATGTATCCCAAATTCGCAGAGATTGCGGAGGAAGAGGGCTTCAAAGAGATAGCCCACCAGTGGAGGATGATTGCCAAGGCTGAATCATGGCATCACAAGCGATACCTTGCACTCGCAGACCAGATCAAGGATGGTTCGATCTTCAAGAAGACTGAGAAAGTGCAGTGGCGCTGCGACAACTGCGGCTATATTCATGAAGGAGAGCATCCTCCTGAGAAGTGCCCTGCTTGTCAGCACGATAAGGGATATTTCATGCTTCATTTTGAGGAGTACTGATTCCAGCACAATCCAAGTGACCTTGGCCCGTTGCGTGGGTCAAGGTGCAATTCTTTCTTCTTAATTTTCAAACGATTCACTATTGCTTGGCCCTACGAGAATATAGGAAGCTCATCATCAAAGACCTAGACAATCCAATTTTCAACAAGAAAAAAGGGAGAATGCGAGCGGAGCTCAACAGCAGTTGTCTTGGGTAAGGAGGGGTGTTGAGTGTTGGGGGGAGTTATGTATTGCAGAATTAACCGTATCTGCTGACTCCGCTCTGAAATAGGCAAGTGATTGCGTGAATTTGGATTCGAGTAACACTCACTATATATTGGAGGACCAAGGACACCAAATTGCTTCGGATGCGGGGCAATTAGTCATCCAGCAGTTGCATCTAGGACTAATTCCGATCCTGGCAGGCCCAGACAGGCCAGGGGTCAAATACGGTCATTTCGACAAGCGGAATTCGCCCACAATCCCTTGCATTGCGGCTAGCTACTCCAGTCTGTAGGTATCGAACTCATGAGCGAATCCATCTTCTTCCAGAACACTGCACCAATAAGTAACAGGACGCCTACTCCGCCAATAACTGGCGTTGTCCCTGCATCAAGTTGCATAAGAATAGGCGGATAAACTACATTCATGGCCATTAGATGGCTCATTTGACCCAAGACTGGCAGGTCATAAACGGTGCAATTCACGTAATAAGTTCCAGCTTCATCAGCGGCGAATCGAATGATTTCAGTAGTGTCAGCTGTGAGTTGTACTGCCATTGAACCGAGCAGAGTGCCAACCGGAGAGAGAACCTGAACATCCAGAGTACTATTCCAGTCTCCACCAACTCCTAGGACCTTCACCCTAAGACTAATGCTGCATTCACTTTGAGTATGGAGTGGAGTGAGCGCAGTCAAATCGAAGGTGATCAGTGGTTCAAC
>JBHLND010000252.1:0-4640 GCA_048937485.1 Promethearchaeota archaeon | reverse complement strand
GGAGCCTGATATGAAGCGTGGAATCCTCAATCAATTGCCTCGGGGTAATTTCAGCATCGTATTGCTTCTTACGCAGGTTCCAAGACGCGGAGTAAACATTCGCTTGGACAAGTTCATGTACGATTTCCTTGGCTGCATTTTGATGAGAAATGATGAAGTGCTCGACGTAGTGATGAACACTGCACCAACTAGGGATATCCTAATGCCGATATATGATTCCGAGTTTGGAACACCTGAAACCGCAGAAACCGTGTCTTAAGCTAGAATTCCCTTGTCATTGGGGTACTTCTTTGTTCAAGTTCGCGAAGCTCTCGTCGTCTCTTTCTTGACCTGTTCGCCTCTAATGCTCCTCTGCCCAAAAGAATCGACAGAGGGACCAAGTACCAAATCAGTAGAATAGCAATATCCATCTCTAGCACTTGATTCAGTTCTCCAAGTTACCGAAATTAAGCTTGTCGCACTAGGCATTTCTTCAATCAAGCTTATCAAGAGCTAAAACGTTACCTATCGAACCGTGGAGGCAGGTGTTATTGCCAAGAACTACACGAGAAATCCCCAAGGAAATCAGCGCATTCGGAGAAAAGCAGTTTCAGGATACTGGAGCAGACCTTGTCGAAGTTCTCAGAGTCAAAGCTTCTACGATGAGGAAGTACTTCAGACAACTGCGTGGCATCAGCTTCCTTGTTTCAGTTGTACAAACAGATCGCGTCCGCGTTTATTTCTTCACGTCTTCTGGTGCACTGCTAATTGGAGAGAATCTAGATCATGACTCATACTCGAAAATTCGCAAAGCATCTCGTCTAGTGACCAAGTTTGTTAAACCCAAACCTCCAACAGAAGAAGAATTGCGAATGGAAGCCACAGAGGAGCTGCGACAGCTAATCTCTCGAAGCCTTCGCAGGACAGCACGTTCTCTTGGTATGCCTGAACCTCCATTTCCTACTATCTATGTTTCACGAGCCTCACTAGCTGCTGCAAATCAAAAATTCGGAGTTATATACGAGGATGATGGGAGCCTCGTGTTCGAGCAATCTGCCTTGGATTCCGCATGGGCACCTGGATTAGTATCCAGGGTTTCATTCTTGCAACTCCTTGGTCAAGAAAAGGGAGATTCAGAAATTGCCAATACTGTTGCGAACGGCTATGCTTATGCTTCTTTGTCCAAGGAAGCCAAGTCGTCATGGTTAGAAATATGGAAGAAGCATAGCAAAGAAACAAACCTTGCTCCATTGGTTGGGCATCTAGTCAAGCATGCAGAAACATACAGATGGCAGGGCTACATGCGGTTTCTCCAACTTCTAGAGTCCTTGCCTAGTCCATTGAGCGAAATTAAGGCGGAGGAAGTGGTTTCTGCAATTCACGATAGCTATGAGGTCTCTCTAGGCCATGATGAGAGAATGACAATATTGGGTTTCTGCAGATCCCTTCAGACGCCAAAGAAGCTGGCCTCTCGTCGCCACGTTGCAGAAACGATTCATCTCAGTCCTCGATTGCTCTTCGACCCTACCCCACTTGGAATCGCATTGCGTGCCGTCGAGTCGCTGAGGGCCAAGGCCATTGAATCTGATTGGCTGAACGTTCACTACCTGGCTGGAGATGAACATCGTTGCTTGGCATTGCTGGAATCGGGCGAAGATGCTGTTGAATCGTTCCACTACCTGCTTCGCCTGAACGACGTATTCCCCAAGTCTGGAGGTATAATGAGTCATGGTCGCGATATTCTTGCATGGATATTGGAGGTTTTTGGCGTGAAGTTAAATGCCGAGGAAACATATGAGGCAGTCCTTGAATTATCAGGAAAGGAATTAGCGTCTGGAGAAAAGGCAGTTCTTGAACGTTTATGCGAAGGTAGCTTGAAGGTTCTTTCTGATACGATGGTCGGTTCACCTCAGCGAATTAGTACACTCCTAACTGCAAGAAGAATAGTATTTCTTCCTGATTTCCATCACCTAGGCTTGAAGCCCACTCTATTAGTTCGTGGAGAAACAGCAAAGCTTGAGAAGATAATGCCCTACTGTCTGGAGGCGACAATCATTGGCACCTCCGGTCCAAGCTATATGATCGCAGCAGCTCCGAATATCTGGCGTCAAAAGCTACTTGAGGTTGTTCTGGATATGGAGCTTGCCGCATGGCCAATCGTCAAGGCCGAATCCAAGAGGCGGCTAATTCGTTCCGAGAGCAACTTCACTGAGGGGATTGATGCATCAATTTGGAGCGAACCCTCTAGCGGATGACTTCTACAATTGTCCCAATAGCTCTAGTGTTTGCCTCTCTAAGAACTATCCTATCACCCATGCCAACAGGCTCAGGATATGCCATGAATTCTAGTTGAACCCGCGCAAAATCACCCACGGAGAGGTATTCTGCGTCATAGATCTTGCGAAGGATCACTGTGTGTTGAATAGTGTGGCATTGGAGCACAGGAGTATATCCTTCGGAAATTCGTGTGGGATGCCTTGTGACAACAATATTGGCCTCAAAGACCCGACAGCTATTAACTTCATCATCCGGGTCGGACACAACTTGTCCTCGTCTGACTTCAAGTTTGTCAACATCCTTGATGTCGAAGCCAAACAAGTCCCCCGTGCGAACAGAGCTTACGCGTTTCTTGAACATCTCTATACTGAATAGTCTGCCAAGCAGAAGTGCCCCATTCTCATCTGGTCCCACAATGACTTCTTGCCCTTTCTTGAACACTCCCGTTTTCACAGTGCCAGTAACGACAACATTCGTTCCTTTGATCCCTCTATACACCTTATCCACATATGCTCGCGCAGGTTTCGATAGGCTCTCGTTATTCACATCTGATGGAAGTTCTGAGAACAGCTGTGTTAGTAAAGCCAGCGATTCCCGATCCGTCGCAGCAAATTCCAGAACTGGCACTATTGCTCCGTGATGAATCTCTCCAGTGATTGTCCCAATTTCATCAGAATTCTTCACAGCCACTGGAATTCTGCCAATCTCCTTTAGTGTGCTTCTAACGACAATTTGAACTAGTTCAAGGTCAATCGGGTTCGCTCGATCTACCTTGGAAATGACAACCATGAAGGGAGCACCTTGACTTGCCATAAGCAGAAGGTGTTCTCTCGTGATATCATCCAATCGTCGTAAACCCTCACGTTGCTCCCCGGCTCGGATTAGATTGGCCTCCTCAGGCACAGGGACTAGGACCAAGCCATACTGAGCATCTGCCCCCAGAATACTTCGAATCATTGTTTTGCTGTACTCCTTATGTCCCGGAGCATCAAAGAAGGTAAGGATCTTGGATGATCTGTCTAGAACCCTTGCAGCCTCCTCCTTACTCAATGGGTTCTCAAGATGTATGCTTTCTCCCTCATCTGTGAATCCCATGAAGGTCAGATGTATGTCAGCTGTTTGCCCGCGGGTAATCTCCTGAGGGTGTTTCAACAGAAATGACCGAGATTTTCCAGCGCCGTCGTCTGGACTTCCTGTAACTAGAGCCCCTATTAACGTGGACTTCCCTGAATTTACTCTACCTGCAACGTTCACTGAACAAGTTTGCTTAATCTCTGGAGCCGCAATTCTCTTGAGTAAATACCTCCCCACGAATCCATCGTCTGTTTCAATTCGTTCGCCTTCAATTATTTCAACCTCCGCCTCAGAACATATCTCTTCCAAAATCTCCTCTGCTGTTTCAATGCTCTTTTCTGAGAGTCCATATATCTTCCACTCCCTCCCTGCGATGTCCTCTATGCCAATAAGAAACAGCCCCTCAAATGGAGTTTCGCATGTCATGAATCTGATTCTAGTAGCAAGCTTCTGGCGTCGCTCTGCTTTCAAGTCAGCTCTCGTTAGACGTCTCTTGAACTCCTTGTTCCTAGTTTCGCCAATGCGGAGGATTTGACCAATTTCATCAGCAGTTGTCATTTATAGTGGCCCTTCCGAGTGGTCCTGATTTTCGTTTCGTTATAAGCTCTGGCCCTCCAATTATCCTGCTTCAACGGATGGATCGCTGAAGAATATCTCCGCAACAAGACTCTCCGCTCCCGGATACTCAGATGTATCAATGCCGTTTCTTCCCTCGATCGTGGGGTACGCTTCATTGAATCTCCTGGCAAATTCGTGAAGCGCGTATCGAATATCAAAGGTTTCCTTCTCGACTATCATTGCAACAATTCTAGAACTAGTATGCTCCAGCATTATTGTCGACCCCTCATGGTTTATTGAACGTAATAGTCCAGACTCTCCTAATAGCTCTCCTGTGAACGCAGATATTGCCGAAAGAAAGCCGCTCACAATTGTGCTATCCATGGCTGGCAAGTTTTCAAAATGGTGCACGAACTCGGTGAGTCCAGAAGCACGGTCCATGACGAGAATCGCCTGAAGTGTGGGCTTTGGAACCTGCTTGAATTTCCCAGCAGGCTTGAAGCCGGAAACAATGTCGAAGGACTTTGTAAAACTTGGCTCTTCAAACATTGCCCTTACATTCTTGGGTGACATGATTACCTCGAGTTTTTTGCTTGCTTCGTCTAGTAGTTTAGAATCCTCTACGAATGTTGCTATGCTTACCGCACTTTCAAGATGTCCTTTAGCCTCAAGATTCTGTCCAGCCACCGCAAGTACATCACTACGGATGAGAAGAGTTCGCGCATAGAGGTGCTGCAAGCCCTGTTCTTTAG
>JBHLND010000251.1:0-4647 GCA_048937485.1 Promethearchaeota archaeon | reverse complement strand
AGGTCCCCTTCTTCACGACCTGTCAGTCTTCCCCTTGCAGGGATGTACAAACCCTCAGTGTTTTCGCGAACTATTACCATGTTAATGTCCTTTGGAGTCTTTCCAGCCAAAGGCGTGTGAACCCCTTCAAGGAGCTTAATGGGTCTGACATTTGCAAAGAGGTCAAGCGATTGACGAAGGCCTATCACTACATTGTATCCTGCTAGATTTCCATCCGGAAGCCTAACAGTATTGCCTTCCTCGTCCTTGGCTCCAATACCCCCAAGCAGCGTTGCATCAGCCTCGAACTTGACGAATTGCTCTGCCTCTTCGGACCACTCTTGTCCATTTTGGAGGTAATATTGCCCTCCGCATTGAAACTCATGGACATCTACCGGAATTGCCTTCTCGCGTCTAGCTGCTTCTTCCATTACCTTAACAGCTTCTGGGATGACTTCCCTACCTATACCATCTCCGGGCAGCACTGCAATCTTGTATTTCGTCAATTGTCTCACCTAGTAGCTGCCAAGCCATCCTAGGTCATTGCCCTTGTCGTCAAGGAGGCTTACCATTGTATCAATTCTCTCTCCATCAACATATCTTACTTTGCAGCGGATGGTGAAAGGTCTGTCGCATGTCGTGCATTTCACTAGCCAGTCCTCTAAAACAGGCTCAAGGCCTCTTCCTATAACTTCTGGTGGGTCTCTTGTCACTTTCAGCAGGACAAGTTCTTTTCCATCGCATGCATAGGTACATTCTTTCAGGGGTATACCTTCCATTCCTCTCCTTCCAAGGGCTACAAAGACCTCATCGGGCAAATCGTCAATTGTGGGCGTTTCTGTCAACTGACCACCAGAAAACGAAAGCGCAATACAACGGATAAATGAGATGGTCCAACAAACTTTCGCGCATCACCAGCAAAGATTAATGCGATTTGTGGAGTTAGGCATCCCATGCGACTCGTCACCTACTCCCGAATGGGCGTTCCTTCTATTGGACTTGAACTTGAGGATGGCATCTTGGACATTCCTGAAACCGCTTCTCGGTTTGGAAGGAAGTATCACGTTCACGGTCACAGCTTCCCCACTACAATGATCGATCTTCTCAGATGGGAATCTGGAGTTGAGGTTGTTCGGCAAATATGGAAGAGCTATATGAGTGCTGAAATAAATGAGCGACCAATGACTTACAATAAGAGCAACATTCGCCTAGAGGCTCCGATCTCTCGTCCAGGAAAGATTGTGGCCCTAGGTTTGAACTATCGAGATCATGCCGACGAGACAGGTATGGAAGTTCCTGAGTTTCCAGTTATATTCGCCAAGTTCCCGTCAAGCGTGATGGGTCCGGATGACGAAATCCCAATACCGAAGGTAACAAAGAAACTAGATTGGGAAGTAGAACTTGGAGTGGTCATCGGTCGAACCTGCAAGAATGTTTTGGAAGAAGCGGCTCTGGACTACATTGCTGGCTACACGATACTTCATGATTTGAGTGCAAGAGACCTCCAGAAGGGTGACGGACAATGGATCAGAGGAAAGTCTCTCGATGGTTTGTGTCCCTTAGGTCCCTGCATTGTTACAAAAGATGAACTGGGTGACGCTTCTGGTCTGAAAATGCAGACACGTGTAAACGGAGTCATCAAGCAGGATTCGAATACATCGAATCTCATCTTTGGAGTTAGACAGATCGTGTCCTATTTGTCGCAATCATTCACACTTGAGCCGGGCGACATAATTGCCACTGGCACTCCTTCTGGCGTCGGATTTGCTAGGAGCCCCCCTGAGTTCCTCTCTCTCGGGGATGAAGTTGAGCTCTACATAGAGAAGATTGGCTACCTTAGAAACAAGATCATAGCCTCTACATAGAGTGGATGTCCTACTCTTCAAGCCAAATGTATTGATTTGCTCGTTTCAGCATGAATGCCGCTTCTTCATCCTCTGGGTTTTGCTTGAGATAGCGTCTGGAAAGTGTAACGACATCACTCCATTCCTCCAAATTCTCTTTACATTTCGCCGCATAGTAGAGTGCTCTCTTATGGTCCGGGCCAACCTCAAGCACGCGTTCAAAGTGGTTTGCGGCTAATTCCCAGTCCTGATTATTGTAGAAGCGCATGGCTTCCTTGTACTGATAATCCATGTACCAGAACTCGCCAAGTCGAAGTCTGTATTTGTATAGCCCCATGGCTCCTTTCGTCCCATACACGACAAGTGGAGCGAAGAAACCAACCAGTAATGCCAAGATTGGATCCCAGAATACATAGCCGTAACTAGCAAGGAGATAGAGAGTGATTCCTGCCCATAAGCTGTTGGTAAAGAACCATAGGGCTTTCCACTTGGGATCTGTCAGCACATTATCCGCAGCATTTCTCAACTTCAAGAGTTTCACGTACGTATTGTTAGTGACTCATATTGCTAATAAGACTCAGTTTCACGCTGCCACTCTCAATTTATAGCTCAGCTGCTTTCTTCATGGCTTCTTCCGCTTCATCGTATTCGAACATCTTCTTGTGAGCGGAGGCAAGAAGCTCCCAGACTTCTCGGTCCTTTGGCTGCAATTCCAAGTATCGAATGCAGAGACTCTTCACACATTCCCAATCATCAAGCTTCTCACAACATCGAGCAGCATAGTACACTGCTCTCTTGTGATCTCTTTCAGGTCCCATAAGTTCCCGGAATATCTGAATTGCTTCTTCCCATTCTCCACTATTGTAGTGATCCATTGCTTCTGCGAATCTTGTTTCCATTTCGCTATACTCAGGTAGCCGGAGCGCAACACCGCCGATTACTGTGAGAGATGAACAGCATACAATGATCATTACTGTTAGAACAGTAAGGCCCAAAACCATTGATGGTTCCACAGGAATGATGTCCTGTCCTCCAAGCCACGCCAACACTATTCCCAGAACTAGAATAATTCCCGCAGCGCCACCCATGATTTTGTAGTTTATCCTTCTTCTTTGGGCACCAATTTCAAAGTCATTTTCCGGCTCAAGCATGTCCAAAATTGTGGTGCTGGTCCTTTTAGATGTGATGAATAGAACAATGGCTCAACTATACTTACTCTCGCGAATTCGTAGCTTCTCTTTCCTTCCGCCGCTCCTCGTGTCGTTGTTTCATATCCACATTGTCTCTTGCAACTTGAATCCATTGTTTCACCCTTTCAGTGAGCTGCGGGTTCAGCTCAATTGCAAGCTCTGCGTAGGCAACAGCGCGTTCGTATTCCTCTTCAATGAAGTGAGCGTTTGCCTTATTGTAAAATGCCTCAGCGTACTCAGCGTCCAAGAGAACAGCTCTGGTGTAGGCCTCAATAGCTTGCTTGCCATCTCCCAGTCGCGAATAGACGTTACCAAGATTGTTCCATGCCTCTGCATCATCCGGTCTTAGATCAATCGCCCTTTCATAGCATTCCTTTGCAGCCTTGAAATCGGCAAGGTCGTACAGCGCAGTAGCTTTGTTGAACCAAACCTCAAAGATCATGTTGTCGATAGCCAATGCCTCATCATAAGCATTGATTGCCTCTTCCCTTTCACCGAGAGCGGCGAGGGCTAGACCTAGGTTATAATAGCCCTCAAGTGAGTCCGGATTCTGGCTGATGAAGTCCTTCAGAACCTTGACAGCTTCACTGTAAAGCCCAGATTCGACAAGTCGTACTGCGCTGGCGAGGGTGTCCTCATTTTTCCCTCCCAATCCCTTCACCATCGCATCGAATTTGCCTAGTCTGCACTAGCCATCTGTCGTCCAATAATTGACATTACTGCACCAATCCAGCCCGCTGACTGGGAGAGGAGAGAAACCACGTCTATTACAAGAGCAATTCCCCCTGCTAGGTAGAGCTGGACTAGGAATATGATTAGTCCGAAAATCCCCATCCCTGCTGCAATTCCAATGACAAACTTGCCTGTACCCACTCGGTTGGTTGTTAGTAAGACTCCACCGATGACTACACCTACTCCGCCAAGACTGGCAATGTACATGAGAATTGTGAAGAGGACAGTCATAATTTCAGCACTTGCAGGATAGTTGGCTGATATGTATGCTATTATTTCGTCCCAAAAGCCAATACTTCCTACTGCGCTTACAGATATTAGTAATATTCCACCTATCAAGCAAAGCAAGAATGACTTCATGTTGCGCAATATATCACCCATATCTGATTGTGAATGACTGACCTATAATTCTATTCACACAGCAATTTTGCTAGATAGGAATTATGCTTTCACGCCGATTTGAGAAAGCGCTTACGGTTTCCTTGCCGCAGGCTCTCAGCAAGCTGTAGGCACGGCTCACGCCAAAACCGATGTCCTCTGGAGCATGAGCGTCTGATCCCACGGTAACAGTTGTAACACCTCTCTCCAATAAGGCCTCAATGATTGGTCTTGTAGGCATTGCTTCTTTTTGCCCCTTCCGCCATGCTGAGGTGTTGATTTCAAATCCGACTCCAAATTGTTTCATCTTCCTGGCGAGTTCTTCAATGT
Source organism: Promethearchaeota archaeon (assembly GCA_048937485.1). Taxonomy (GTDB): domain Archaea; phylum Asgardarchaeota; class Thorarchaeia; order Thorarchaeales; family Thorarchaeaceae; genus SMTZ1-83. The sequence goes on along the minus strand of JBHLND010000251.1, from coordinate 194 downwards.
GAGGTTTCCAAAGGTGATGTATTCTCTGACCATAATAGCTCTCCCCAAACCTGCGATATATGTCTAGGTGACCCAAAACATCAAAGAACCCGGTTTCAATCATATCGAAGAGAAGTCCATAGTATACCGTTCCCAATTGCTCAGAATCATACTTTCGAAAAATGCGGTCTGCCTCCTCCGGCAAAGATACAGCT
>JBHLND010000250.1:0-4654 GCA_048937485.1 Promethearchaeota archaeon | reverse complement strand
TTACCTCAATATTCAGCATGATTCTATTCAGAGCGAAATCAAGTACCTCTGACAATAGCGGCACTCTCTCGTTTTCGCCCGCGTCAAAAGATTGGATTTCTTCTAGATCAAGCTCCGAAACCATGCCATTTCCCGAGGTTGTTGCAGAGACATCATAATCATGCATGCAGATTATGTGCCCGTCTGCCGTTTCCTGAACATCTAGTTCGACCATATCAGCTCCAATTTCCCAGGCAATTCGGAATGATTTCATGGTGTTCTCCGGCGCCTCACTTGAAGCACCTCGATGACCTATTACTAATTGTGTTCTCATAGATTCCAACTCCAATAGATTCCCAGATTGCTGTTCATTTCAAAGGGACCAGCGATCATTCAATCATCTGCACGTGCAAGTCCTGTGCCAGCACACCGAGGGCAAGTCTCATTGCCATCAATTCCTGCAATCATTCCTGTCCCTTTGCAGTAGTAGCACTCATCACTGGGCAAATCCATTGAACCATCTACCCCCTTTATGAAGGCAGTGCCAACTCCAATAAGCACAACTGAAACAAACAACATCAATAGAGAAGCAAGGTAGAGACCCTGAACATACAACAAGACCAAGATAGCAGCAACAAACAGTATCACACCAATTCCGGTAAGCATTAGGCCTCTAGTTCTCTTTGTCATTTCAAGCACCTGAGATCATCCATCATTCTATCCAACCGCATCAGGCGCGGCGACTCGTTCCCGTCGAACAAATTGCGTCCCTTATAAATTGTAGTTCATTGATGTTTTCAATTCCAGGACTGCTGCTTGAAACATAGAAAACGATACTCACACAAGAGATAATAGCGAAGGACGGTCTATATCGAGTCTTGGTGGCTTGATATGTCTAGGACTGACCTCTTTGGGAGATACACGCAGCTCTACCAAAAGACCAGAGCAAGGGAAATTGTACCAGAAGGACCCTTTGTGAGGCAATTGGCAGATATTAATCGTCTTGGGCTTGACGTTGGTCTCTTCTTCAAGGCTGTAAGAAAGAGGCCTGTACAGGTTTGTATGGGTGAATCAATCCCATTTGAGGCTGCTGAGCAAGAAGGATTTCTTGAAACTGACGAAGACACTTACTTGTCGCGAACCCTTCTGGCAGATTTCAAAACTGTCCAATATGTCAGAGTTGTAATATCAGCAGGGATGGTTTTGGAATCATATGGCGAGAGGATAGAGTTTCTGAAGAAGTGCCAGAGAATTGTAGATGTGTTTGTTCGAAAGGCAAGAAATGTAGTACACATAGGAGACTATACTCCCTTCCGCTTCGACAGTCGTGTGCATGTACTTGATGATTTTCTCAAAAAGAAGCTTAAGATGGATGAGGTTGGGGTTGAAGCAGCAGCCATCCCATTCAATGTGGCAAATCCTAAGTACATCACACTTACGGGTAACGACATTGTTGTTGTTAGTGAGGACCCCGTAGTGCCACATGGTATCTTCCAATTCGTTGGAGGAATCGGATATACGTTCGACAAGAAGGTTGGAGCTGTAAATGAGGAACAGCTTTTCAGAACAAACGAAGACCTCTCACCATTGGGCTTGGATACCGCCTTCATCGAGACAAAAATCTCTCAGATCACAGAGGACTTCCAAACGAATCTGCATTCATTGATATTCTCGGATATTTGGAAGAAGAGCACAGCAAAGCCGGTTTCAGTTAATTTCGGTGGCGACATTTTAGTCAAAGCGGAGTCGAGCTCTGAAATCTGGATGGGCGTCTTTGAGGTGTACCTCAAGCCGCCTAAAACATGATTGGATCAAATGAGTCTATGGCGATGAATACTGCACGGAAGGCATAGACTCTGAAGGTATAGGTTATCGAAACTTCAGTTATTGTACTGATGATATCTGTCAGATCTGACAAAGCGTTATTGCCGAACGTTCCCAATAATGCAGGTAAGGAGTCAACTGTCACAGTGGATACTGCACTCCCCACTGTGACTATGTCGTCTGCTACTGATGCAAGTGTGTTGTAGATCGTGTTTACATTGCCCTCGATATTTGTCCCGTTTCCAACCGTGCCAATTCGTATTGACCAATCAGTGTCAATTCCTCGGGCTACACCTCCTGGGACCAACGATCGTGAATATGAATGAACAAGATACTCTCCCACATCGCCATTCATCTCATATGAGAAGCTAGAGCGGGAACATAGCACCTCTATCGCATCCCAACTACCAAGATTATTCATGGTGAGACCACATACCCTCATCGCAATCGTATCGCCATCCTGCAAGTCGTCCAAAACAAACGAGTCGACAAGGACACCAGCCTCCATGCCCCTTCCATGAGCTGTCACCATCAATTGTCCTGCGAGTGAGTCCAATGTTGCGATATCAATGAAGTCTACAGAGTTTCTGATAAGATCTCCAAAACCAACGAGATTGATGCTCCTCGCTGCAGCCATGAGGTTCTTCCACTCGATCGTGGAGAGGGTCATATCGTACAAAACTCTGCTCGGAAGTGAAGTTATGCTCATAGATACGAATTCGGTGAAAATCGACGTCAATGCGATGATATGGCTGGAAGCAACACGCCCCAAAACCTGTGTTGTGCCAAGAGTCGAATTGTCCACTAGAAATGACCCCCTAGGCGATGTTAGTGTGAGAGTATACTCGACTGATGAGTCATTGATTAAATGCAGCCATGCCCAAAGCCGGTTTAACGAATCTGTGTCGTTTTCCAAAACTCTCAGATCTACGGACATTCCTTGGGATTCAATCAATGAGAGCAGGCTCGGACTTGGTTCTATGGGTACGTAGGGAAATTCGAAATCTGCTAATGGAATGCTTACTGCAATATCCTCAGGGGGAATCCCCGGATTCTGTGCAATGGGGTTGGCCCCCATTACAACGGTGGTAATTGGAAACATAAGACCTAGGATATTGAAAAAGAGGAATATGGCGACGCCCCTGGGACCAACCTTTCGTAGAGAGGTATTAGGACGGAAGCGACCCATTATGAAGATAATAATGATTGCAAAGATGTTTAGAATAGTGAAAATCACAAATCCTCTAACAAGAACCGAAAGAATTGCAAAGATAGCTGATGACAGAATTAGCACGATGAAGTTGAAAGGTGCAAATCTGTCTTCGAAGTAGGCTTTTGCAAATAGGGGGAATATGACCATCAGTGGGAGGATATACAATCCAATTGGTAGAGAATCCAGTAGGGCAAGTCCAGAAAGACTCATTCTGATAGTTATCGAGAGAACAGCGTACAGTATAAGAGCCATGTTGACGACAAGCATGGAACTAGCAAACCAATGTAGTCGTTCGTCGAGGGCAGTGTTCTCCCGTATTCGTGATCGAAGAAGCCTTCGCTTCTGTATGAGTCCGTTCATATTCTCTCTTACTGAGCAACAAAGAAGCATAGATAAGCGTCACGCTGATGAACCATGAAGGAGGTCAACAATGTTTGATGTCGCGGTCGCCGGAGCTGGACCAGCTGGTGCTACAGTGGCGAGATATCTAGCAAAAGCTGGGCATTCGGTTTGCCTGATTGATAAGGATGAATTCCCAAGAGACAAGCCCTGTGGAGGGGGATTCTCTCCTGCGATTGTCGATGAGTTTCCATATCTGAAGAAAAGAAAGGACGAGTTCGTTCAAGCAGTTTGCCGCGTGGGGGTTCTTCACTCTCCTAATCAAAGAGTTGCTTTGAAAGGCAAAGCAGACATGGCAGTTGCACTTAGGTCTGTCTTTGATAATGTTCTCTATGAATGCGCCAAAGAGGCTGGTGCGAACGTGGTAGTGGGACAAAGAATCAAGAACATTGCCATTGTCCGCGATGGAGTATCTCTTGGTCTTGCAGGAGGAAATACTATCAGGGCACGAGCTATCGTGGGAGCCGATGGAGCCTCGAGTCTGGTAGCAAGATCAACGGGCTTGAATCGGAGTTGGTCAAGCTCAAAGATCACAGCATGCCGAGTTGCAGAGATACCTGCAACTGAGAGAGAGATAATCAATACCTATACTGAGGATAGGGAGTACCACTTCTTTGCCAATTTTGGCGGGCAGCCGGGATATGGATGGTTGTTTCCGAAGACAGGAACAATAAATGTTGGACTTGGCATTGTGGGTAAACACTCCAAAGGATTACCCCAGAAATTTCGCGTATTTGTGCGTCATTTGAAAAGGAAGGGACTCCTTCAGAATGATGCGGACCTTCATGCAGCAAAAGGAGCCTTAGTTCCAACTGGAGGGCCAATCAAGGATACAGTTAGAAACCGTTGTGTCCTTGTAGGAGATTCAGCGGGCATGGTGAACCCCCTCACTGGAGGAGGTATCATCTATGCAATGAAAGCTGCTCGCATTGCAGCTAGATCTCTCTCGGGTTGCCTTGAGCAGGACCAGCTGGCGGCTTTTCATCTCATGAAGTACCATGACTCTTGGTTGAATGATTTTGGGGGAGATTTCAAATCACAATTACTAGCTCAGAGAATCTTTACGGGATTCTTCACTGATACATTCTTCGAGATTGGCTCTCGCGATAAGACCATTCAGGAAACTGTGTCTTCAATGATGTCAGAGGGCTCCCAAGGAAGGAATGAAGTTCTAGCACTTGTGGGTCGCTTTCTTTACGTATGCCTAAGAGAAGCAATATTCTAACATCTAGGAGTACC
>JBHLND010000249.1:0-4695 GCA_048937485.1 Promethearchaeota archaeon | reverse complement strand
CCATAATTAACATAGTCCATAACAGTCCTTTCAATCATGCTCTGGCGACCATCAATGGAAATCATCACCTTGTTGATTCCTTCACTGTGGGTTTCTGCACGGATTCGAGTACCCTTTCCTCCTGCAGGTAGCACTACAACAGTCTTAGACCTCAAGGCATCAATCTCCGCCTTGGTAACTTTCGTCTTTGTATCTGCAGTATTGATTCGTGATTTCAGTTCAGCCATAATGGACTTGAGCGTATCAGGCATCTAGCATCATGTTTTCAATTTGCAACGGACACAAAAGGTTTCTGCAGTAGAAAAGGGATCTATTCCGTGCTATTGGCCATCTTGGCCATCTCTTCAAAGAGAGCTAGCGTCTTCTTGGCTTCCTCAGGTTTCAGTTTCTCTATGGCATAGCCTGTATGAACGATAACATACTCTCCAACTTCGAGGCCAGGCAGAAGAGTAACACAGACTCTCTTTCGGACACCTCCAAAGTCAACCTCGGCATAATCGCCGTCTATTGTTTCCACGAGGCCTGGAACTGCTAAGCACATATTGATTCACGGTGCGAGAAAGTGATTCGCTCTTTATAATCTTGTGACATGGCCAGTCAGACTTAAACCAGATGCAAAATAAGAACAGTTAACTGTAACAGAAATCATACTTTAGTAGTGGGAGCAAGACGGGAATAGCTAGCCCGCCAAGCCACGGGGGTATCGTAATTGGAGGCGCTTCGTTGAACAGGGCCGCAGTGTTCATCGATATTGGCTACTTCGGCAAAGTACTGAAGTATTGCTTTGGGGAGCCCAGAATCAATTTCGAGCGCTTCTCAGACCTACTCTGTGAGGGCAAGGAAAGGCTCAGAACATACGTTTATGATTGTGCACCTTTTCAAAACAGCCCTCCCACAGAAGAGGAAGAGAGAAGAGCAGCAAATCACACTCGATTCATCAGTAGTCTTGCAAGGCTCAATAGGTTCGAGATTCGTCTAGGAAGGACTGCGAAGAGCCTTCAGACTGGCGATTTCTATCAGAAAGGTGTAGACGTGCTTCTAACTGTCGACTTGATGCGAATGGCGTGGAGCAGACAGATTGAAACTGCCATCCTTGTGACTGGTGACTCCGACTTTGTCCCTGCAATCGAATCTGCGAAAGATGCTGGATTGCTAATAATGCTATATTACAGGGACTGCTTTGATCCGCAGGGAAAACCAATGTCTAGAACACTAGATGAATTGCTCAACGTCTGTGATGAATGTTATTTGATAGACAGTCAGCTTGTGGAGAATTCTGAGTTTTAATCAATTCAGCTAACGGTCCTGTAGAAGATGCCAAGCTCATCAGCCTTCTCGTATGCATGGTGCATTTCCTCCCTGCTTACTCGACGGGCAATATCTGAGAACTTGTCACGTTCTCGGCGCACACGATGCTCGGGACGGTATTGTCCCATAATATTGACCAAGCAATTGGGCATGTTTTCAGAAATCCACTCAAGAATTGGGATAGTACAGCATTCTACATGATTTGGCAATACTAAATGCCGTACTATTACTTCCCCGTGCAAATAGGCAAGCAAATGATTTCGCGATACGATGGTGAAGTAATCCTTGACCCCCGAGAGGCGTAGTCCACATTCATTGTTACCATACTTGAAATCTGGCAACCAAATACATCGCCCAAGAGCTTCATTGTTTCAATTGAGCAATAGAGGTTTGAGTTCCAGAGTTGTGTCACATTTAGCTGCTGGTACTTCATAGAGCCCAAGATAGTGTGTGTGTTGGGTATCGGATCCCCGCCAACGTAGTTAATGTTCAATCCGCCATCTCGGTGAAGCGTTTCCGCAAGAGCAGCAAGTTCCTCTGGTTCTATGACGCGCCCTGAGCTTGGATTGGTGGAGATATCTTCATTCTGGCAAAACACACAACCAAAGCAGCAGGAAGAGAAGAAGATGGTTCCACTGGGAACTAAAGGGGCTTCTTCGCCAGTGTGAAGAAAGGCAGAGGAAACACGAGACTCCTGCCCAAGCTTGCACCAACCCTTTTCGTCCTTGGTTCTGTCAGCACTACATCTCCGCTCACAGAAGTGGCAATCCTGAAGAATTCTTTGAGCAAGTTCAATCTTAAGGTCTAAGAATGAGGTCGCAGGACGCTCTTCTTCTGATTTCCTAACACCATTACTATCAACAGCGGCCATATAGGATGTGTGTTCTTCTGATAGATCCTGATGCAGGCTCCACAACTCCTCGGAGTTTGTTGTCATGTCGCCTGAGAATTCTACATCCTTTGCGAGGAGATACTTTGCCCATCGCTCCTTGTCAATAATGCCTCGATACCGTCGGAGTCTTCGGACTGTCTCCGCATCATTCCATACTCGCAGGGCATCGGGTCTGAACGTCCGCCACATCGTCAACATCAATGCTTGCCTATTAGTGATAAAAGGACTACGAAGGTCAAATTAGCGCCGATAATTTGCCCTCGCTCTGCAATTTGCTTAGAAAATCGAAAGATTGTAGTAAGACTCTAGTTCGCATGTCCATCCAGGATGAAGTTAGATTTCTTGGACTTTGAAGAAGCGAGGGGCTGGCCAGCAGATCAGCCTGAATAGGTGGGTCGCCTATGAAGAGCGACTGACTCCCGAGTGTGTCTTCAGTGAAGTACCAATCCTTGTAGTCCATTGCAGTCTTTTTGTTCTTCTCAGAACCTGTGCAGTCGTCGAGTCTGCACCAATTCAATCCGATAACTGCATCTGCATTAAGGTAGCTTCTATTGAATTCCTCAGTCTCCTGAAAGCTCCCATGCGTTTCCGTTGCTGCATTCTCAGCCTCTCTGATAACTCGCCGAAGTAATCGAAATTCAGGAGGTGAAAGAATCATGATATCTGCGCCAAGCGTGATGCCCAAGAGAAGCAAACTATGGGTGGTTCTCGGTGAAACGAATCTGGATCCATAGCCCCACGATATTGTGATGTTCTTGCCGGACAAGTCACCTAGTTCGTTCCATAGGGCGGCTAGAATTCCTAGAGCTGGTTGTGGAGCGTAAATATCGTCCATGAAACTGACAATAGGGGCCCTAGTATGTGCGAGTAATTGCTCTGTTATCTGACGTCCGACGCCAAAGGTATCAGTTTCGCCGAAGCTGGTAACCAACAAATCAACTGCAGAACTGACAAGAGTCACCTTGTCCAGCAATTCACCCGTGGACAGAGACTTCTCCGATTCCAAGTCGAATTCCACATGAGAGTATCCGTGTCGTGCACAAGCCAAGTTCAATATCTCTTTGTCCATGGATGATGCATTTTGAAGAAGCGATCCCACAACTCGTATGGCTTGATTAGCGGAAGACGATACACTTGCATAGTCTATCTCAAGTGCATCTTTTACTAGACTAGCCAAAATTGCTTGTGGAAGGTTATTCAGGTGAATTCCTCCTTGGATGGACTACATGGCGCTCTGCATATGAACTTGGATACTAAGCAACGCTTAAGACCATATTGACTGTTTGCCCCAGCGCCAACAGGAGGAAATAGCACTGAGTGGATATGAAAGGCTCCTACAGACTATTGAAAACAAGACTGCCATTATTGGAGTATTGGGCTTAGGGTATATTGGTCTTCCAACGGCTCTGTTCTACAGAAGAGCAGGATTCTCCATTCAGGGTATTGATACAAATGAAGACCTTGTCCGCGAATTGAGAACGGGCAAGATTCGAATGAAAGAAGATGGCCTGGAGCAAATGGCCGAAGAGTACCTTTCAAGTGTCAGACTATCCACCTCGTACGAAGATATTGATGAGATTGATGTTTTCGTTCTCTGCCTACCAAGTCCAATTGATGAGAATGGAAGGCCGGTCATTAGGTATTTGGAGAATTCGATAGAAGACATCGCTAAGAGGGTAAGGAATGAGATACTTGTCTTGATTGAAAGTACAATCCCAGTAGGAACGACTGAGAAGCTGTCAGATCTCTTTGGGAAAGTCAGCGGAAAGAAGCTGGATAAGGACTTCTGGTTTGCTCATTGCTCAGAGCGAGTACTTCCTGGAAGGGTGGTTCAGGAGATGGACTCGAATCACCGGTTGGCAGGAGGTGTCAGTGAGAGTTCTTCCACCCTTGCTGTTGCATTCTTGAACACAATCTTCAATAGCGGCCTGATTCATGCCACGAAATCACGCACGTCAGAAACTGCCAAACTCGCCGAAAATGCATTCCGTGATGTCAACATTGCATTTGCTAACGAGCTGGCAAGGTTATGCACATCACTCTCCATCGACGTAATGGAGGTCATCAGTCTGGCAAACTTGCATCCCCGTGTTGACATTCTGAATCCAGGTCTAGGAGTTGGTGGCTATTGTCTACCCAAGGACGGTTGGATTCTTGTAGAATCAGCCAGAGGGATGGGAGGCGATGGTATACTGATACCAACTGCACGTCAAGTTAATGATAGTATGCCAGCCCATGTATCTAAGAGAATCAGAGAAGTGGTGCTTGACAAGTCATTGCGACCAAGCATTGGCATACTTGGTTTGAGCTTCAAGCCAAATGTGTCTGATACAAGAAACAGCCCAGCTTTGGCCTTGATAAAACTCTTGGAATCTTCAGGACTAGAAGTCATTGTATACGACCCCATAGTAGACGAACGGCATGGTGAGAAAAAGGTAGATTCCATTGATGACGTGCTATCGTCATGTGATGTCCTAGTTCTTGGGTCGGCTCAC
>JBHLND010000020.1:0-20179 GCA_048937485.1 Promethearchaeota archaeon | reverse complement strand
CTTAATACAAGAACCGGGTCGCGAGACCCGCGTTCATTCTTCTTTCTTATCACTACACGGTGTCTTCACAAGAAACTGTAGGCAAAGAATGATTAGCAGAAAGATTCCCACAAGGAACCAGCAGAATGCAACATGGAGCTATGAAAAATGATGGAAGATGACTCATACTACTATGACGACCAGCAAAGATCACGTCCAAGCTCTGGCAGGTGGCTAGTCTTCGTCATCCTTGTAGTACTCGCGTCAATCAGTATGTTTGGGATTCTCTACGTATCAACAATTGAAGACTACCTTCTGACAATCTTCTGGGTACTGCCAATGGTCATTTTCCTGCTTTATGCTGCATTCAGATGGGCTCAGGGTCGTTCAGTTGCCCCCACTGATGTGGCTGATGATGACAGAATCTTCGACCAGATGCGACGACACGCACTGCCAGCGGAACAAGTTGGTGATCTTGAAATGTATCGATGTACTGATTGTGGATTATCCTTCGAGCTGAGCAATGCAATGCCTGCGGACGATGAAGACGATAGGATTGTACTCTGTCCCTTCTGCAACAGTCGTCTCCTAATAGAATAGACTGAAACTGGCTGGAATAAACATACCACGCAGTCACAATTTGTGACTCTATTCTGTGACCCTAAGTTGTGGCTCCGCTATATATACTAAATCTGAGCAGTATTTCTTGTGAAATACAATGGCTCTACCAACTAACTCCCGAGTTTCGTCCGTGAAGAAGAATTTCAATACTGTAAAGGCGCTTCGTACTGAGGCAGTTGCCTTTGCCTACATTCCATTCATAAGGTGATTCAATGACCATCGCCAAGACTCCCAACTCTACTATGACGTATGCGACAAAGCCGCATATCTCTACCAGAGCAATCGCTCGTGTATACTTCTCAAAATAGACACTGGGTCAGTCGTATCCAAGCAAATGCCCATGGACTCGGTATTCATGCTGAACGACTTGAATCCGGAGAAGTTGCTAGAGCTGGGTTCAAGTCTTCAGAGGGTCTGCCCAAGGTGGTGCTTAGCAGACCTAGGATGAGTGTATCCAGTAATTGATGCACTCATCCGCCATTAATTTTCAGAATCACGTGACACACATGCAGACCGAGGGAAAAATGGCGCTGAGGGAGGGATTTTCAGAATCCATGGTTCATGGACTCCTTTGAACCCTCGAGTGCACAGCACACTGGATTAGCAATCCAGCTCCCTGCTTCCTCTCAACTGCTCGCAAGCAGCCGAGTCCAGGCTAGGATACCTCAGCTTAGATATCCGCGGAAAGGAATTTTCTCTTAAACGTTGTGAAATGATTTCTAAGAGAAAGTCATATTACGTATCATCCATCAACTCGAGGGGATCTATTGCCTCAACATCTTCTCCCTCTTCCCTTAGTCGAACAATTGCAAGCTCATATGCCTTTAGAACATCTGCTTTTGTTATGAAGCCAAGCATCATATTAGGTACCCTTGGATCAACTACAACAGCATGTCCCTCCCCCCTTTCCAGCATGGCGTGGAGAATGCTGTCCATCGTGCTATCTGGAGTAACATGCAAGAAGTCAGAGCGCATTACATCCTTAACCAGAATCTCACAGTCCTTATCCGATTCACAAAACAAGTCTTCTGTAATGAGCGTTCCAATAAGCAGTCCTTCTTTCGTTAGCACCGGGAATTTGGTGTGCTGCGTTTCATTTACAATTTGCAGGACTTCTGTTCTCGTCATCTCAGGATGAAGAATAGCTGGTTCTTTTGTCATGATTGTCCCCGCCTTAGCCTCTTTCAAAGCACCAATATAGAATCCCCTACGGAGCTTCACACCTCTTCTAGAGAGTTTCAATGTATAGATGCTTTCAGCTTCGATTAATGATGCAACGAGAAATGATGTCGAAACTGCAATCATCAGAGGCAAGATTAAGGAATAATCATTTGTCATCTCCATTATTATTACAATACATGTAATCGGCGCTCTTCCTGAACCAGCAAATAATGCCGCCATCCCTACAATTGCATAAGCCATCGGTTGAATCACCACCCCAGGAAAGACTATTGACACAGCTAGGCCAAACGCCCCTCCTAGTGCAGTACCTATGAATAGAGTAGGAGCGAAAACGCCACCAGATCCTCCTGAGCCAAGAGTGACAGAGGTTGTCAGGATTTTAAGTATCCCAAAGGCAAAAAGGGCCGCCAAAGAAACATTTCCGACTAGAGCTGCATCCATGAAGGGATAGCCCACACCCATGGTTGCAGGGAAGTACGGTTCTCCTGGCTTGAAGATTCCTGAAAAGAGAAATTGTCCCTCCAAATAGATGGTCAACAAACCAATAACTCCAACTAGGAGTCCTCCCATAGCTGGAAGGAGTAACTTCGGAATTTTGATACGCTCGAAGAAGTCTTCAATCGAGTAGAATCCCCTCACCCAAACAATGCTGATAACTCCAAGAATTAAACCTAGGGCCAAGTACAAGACAAGTTCAAAGTAGTTATTCAGAACGAAAACAGGTGCCTGAAATGATGGCTGCGCTCCCAAAATTGCCCCTGCTACTGCTGTCGCCAAGACAGACGAAAGAATCACGGGGATAATGGAAAAACCAACAAGCCCTCCAGCAATCACCTCAATACCGAATAGAGTTCCTCCAAGAGGAGCATTGAAAGAAGCAGCGATTCCAGACGCCACGCCACATACAACAAGAGTCTTTGTCGTCCTTGAATTTAGTCTAAGAGTACCTGCAATAGCTGATCCCACTCCTCCACCAATTTGAGCAATCGGACCTTCGCGACCACATGACCCTCCCGAACCAATACATATTGCGGAGGCCAAGCTCTTTAGAATTGGGACTCGTGATCGAATGCGTCCTGCTCGGAGAGCATATGCATCCATTAGCTCTGGAACCCCATGTCCCTTTGCTTCAGGTACATAGTTCTGGACAATATAGGCCACCACAAGTCCCCCCATAGCCGGAATCAGAAGCCATCCAAGGGGTCCTATGACACTGGGGACAATGAAAAAGAGATTACTTACTCCAATAATGAGGAGTCTGAATCCAACAGCAACCAGACCTGATACTATGCCAACAAAAGCACCCAGACTGTAGAGGCGTATTTGCTGCTTAATCATCTTCTTTTCTTGCATCTATGTAATCGCCTCCAATCAAAATGAATTGAGTCGCTCCTTAATCGCATAAGGAATGGGCTTATTCCAGCCACCCTGCGGTCAAATATCCGCAGTTTATAGCCAACACTTAAACATACCCTATTCTTCGTTCGCATTAGAAAGAGGTGCAGCGGCCCACGATGCATCGCTTGTCCATTTCCCAACAAGCATAATCGAAGCGTTTCTCAAAGCGGCGCCCTCTGAGGCTCCGCCACTCATCCTTAGAGCTGTTCCCGCCAGGGCCTGACTCGATTCGGATGTCTAAGACAATCACAGCAAACCTACGATTGCTGCCATGTCCGTGACAGACTTCAGAGACCGCTCGTCAACGTCCCGCAACGAAACCTGCTGGAATCCGGGTTCAGTCTCCGCGGTGTTACTGGCGCCACTGTTGCCATGTGGTCTCGGCCGCGGCAAACGGCCCGCCCTACCCGCTGCAAGCTGGTTTTCTCTGGTTGAGCCTAAAAAAGTTGTGAATGGAGATAATCCTAGGATCGTCTTTAGACAAATGCCCCACCAGCACGTTTAATCTGAGTAATCTCTTCTAAGACTTCCTTTTCTGGATTCGAGATGTCATCAAGAAATTTCTTCCTTATTGCCAGAATATGCTTGTCAGGAACATCAACGTAGAGTATCTCATCATTTTTCACTTGTCGTCCTATCGTGGGACCTCTTATCGACACAGCAACTTCCATACCATCTGTAGCTTCATCAACAGCAACGCTTCTGTCTTGAATCTGGAGAATAGTTCCCACGCGTTTTCCCAGTCCATTAATTAGCCCAGTTCTGGGTCTAATCAGGCCTGATACCTTGACACCAACAATGGCTGGATTCTTATGTCTAAACACATAATCGGGAATCAACTGAAGCTTTCCCGGTCGAATTATCGAACTCAGTGATTCCGCCTTTGCCTGTTCTCGTCTAACAATTAGCCAGGCATTGTATTCATCATAGAGTCTATAGATGACCTCATTGAGAAAGACCTCTACACCATATTCGGCTGCAAGATCCTCAATGTCTGGGCCAAATTTCACATTGAATCCAAGAATCGCAGCATTTAGGGGGTCCGTATCTCCTGCAGCTTTAGCCTCGACAACATCCCTTTTCACAATGGGGCCAACATCTGCCACTCTTACAGGTATCTTCCTATCTTGCAGGAACTTCGTTACTGCTTCAAGAGACCCCAATGTGTCAGTCTTAACGACAATACCAGAAGAATCTCGCTGAATTCGTATTGCACTAACTTCATCCCTGACCTTTTGCTTCATGGCTTCAAGGTTCTCCAGGTCAGCAACTGCATAGACAGGAGCACCTGCAACAGCACCCTCAATATCAGGGGCGACGATCTTCACACCAGCGGCCGCATGAATCACATCAACAGGAGTGAATTTCTCCTTCGGGTCCCGTATTTCGTCCAGCTCCTTTGGCTGCAGCAATGCTCTAATCTTGGCCACAATAACGCCATCAAGCCCTCCTATTACGATAGTATCGGTTTTCCTCAAGACCCCTTCGTAGATTATCGTATCAAGAGTGATTCCAAGGCCGGTTTCTTCTCTTACTTCAAGAATTGCCCCTCTTGCTGGACCCTTGGATATCTTCAGTCGGTCTTTCATATACTGCTGAGTAAGCCCTGAAAGCACCATAAGCAATTCAGGTATTCCCGTTCCTGTTTTGGCACTAGTCGGAACAATAGCAATCGTTTTGGTGAAATCCTCAACTCTATCAAAGCGTTCCGAATCATAGCCATTGGCAGAGAGCGCCCCTACAATCTCGTAAATTCGCCGGTCAACCTCGTTTTGGGTTGTAACACCCTGTGCCTTTATTGCTTGAAAGAGTGGCATTCCAGGTTTCTCTCTCCATCCGGGAACCTTGTCGAGTTTGTTTGCTGCCACAAGAAACGGTGTTCTACCTGATTGAAGAATCTTTAACGACTCATAGGTCTGCGTGAGAGCCCCTTCATTAATATCAACCACCAGAATCGCAATGTCTGCAATCGCTCCTCCTCTTCGGCGTAGGTTGAGGTATGCCTCATGCCCCGGGGTGTCGATGAATAGGAGCCCATCTATTGTGAGGTCCGTCTTGACTGACTTGAGCAGGTCCCCGCAAATTGCCTCTATTGTTTCAGTGGGAAAGAAAGAAGCCCCGATGTGTTGAGTTATTCCTGCTGCCTCACGATCCTGAACAGCAGTACCACGCATCTTGTCTAACAAAGAGGTCTTGCCATGGTCAATATGTCCTAATACAGTGACAATGGGCGACCGCAACTTCCCACCTTGTTTTTTTCCAGAATCAGGCATATGTAGCACCTCACAAGTAGGCTTGATGTCGGCCATCTAATCGACGTTTAAGAAATTGTCGTTATGCTTCTGCTTACCCTGGATAACAGTGCATGTCACAAGCCTCAAATACCTAGGACCTAGGTCGCGGTGACAAGGATATCGATGTGATGGAGCATGGAGCAATCTCTCGTAATAATTAAACCAGATGGTGCAGTCCGAAGGACTGTCGGAGCTTTAGTCCTAAAGGCATTGATGGACCGGGGATATCATGTGAAGGCGTTCAAAGAGATGAAAGTTTCAGAAGAACTTGCTCGGATGCATTATGCAATTCATAAGGAAAAGCCATTTTTCCCATGGCTTGTTCAGTTCATCACTTCTGCACGCGTGCTAGCCATGGTTTTGGAGGCTGACGGAGTCATCGATGGTGTAAGAGATGCCCTCGGTGCAACATTTGTGTCAAAGGCCGCCCCAGATTCTCTGAGGGGACGATTCGGCACGTGGGCTGGTGTGAACATTGCACACGCCTCCGATGCACCCGAAACTGCTGAAACTGAAACTAGTCTATGGAGGAATGAAGGAGGTCTGGAAGAATCTGATTATGCCGAAAGCCTAGCTCAATCCTATGTAGACAAGTATGCAGCACGCGGTTTTGACAATACCATGGATATCCGGAAAGTAGTCCAAGAGGCAATTGAGAATAAGGATACTTCCGGATTAGTATTGAATTCACTTCAGAATCTCTATGGTATGGACTCTGAAGGAGTAGATGAATCAGAGATCCGAGCCCTTTCAAAAGCTGTCTTTGATTTTATAGTAGAAGAAGTCGAAAAGCAGTGAAATCATTGGTGGCACCTAATGTGCCACCTTTTCACGTTCTTATGATTGCAAACAAAGCTACCGTCTAGCCTTGCCACCCTTTTCATAGCCAGAGGTCCACTTTGTGTCCCTTGGCTTCATTCGACGCTCTAGTCTAGCGACCTTGCATTTGTTTGAGCAGAACCAGAGCATGGCACCATCCTTGGTCTGTACAAAGGCCAATCCTGTACCAGGTTCGATGTCCTTTCCACAGAATACACACTTCTGAGTACCAACCAATTTGACTACCGCCTCCTCATCTTGCGTGCTTCACGTTCAGTTTCTCGGAGAATCAAGATGTCTCCCATCCTGACTGGCCCCTTGACATTTCGTGTTAGAACACGCCCCTTATCCCTACCATCGAGTATCTTTACACGTACTTGTGTAATCTCTCCTGTAACGCCTGTACGTCCAAGGAGTTGGATCACCTCGGCGGGAATAGATGGGGTTTCTGGTTCACCTTCTTTCTTGCTCATTGAAAGCCATCACCTGGGAGTATTACTTGCGTAGGGCTGCAGCCTTGTCAACTATGTCGCCTACAAGGTCCTTTGCCTTCCCCTCAACAATGATTGCAACTGCTGCGGTGGGTCTCTCAATACCTGCAGCAGCCCCAAGGTCTTTCTTGCTGGGTACAAAGATGTATGGTGCTTTTCTGTCGTCGCAGAGTCCAGGGAGATACATTATCACCTCTGGGGGCTCCACATCTTCAGCTACAATCACAAGTCGAGCAATTCCACGTTCAATGCTCTTTGTAGTTTCATTAATTCCTTTCTTGATACGACCTGTATCCTTAGCTATCTCAAGGGCCTCAAGAGATTTCTTCTGAAGCTCCTCGGTAGCTTCCCATTCAATAAACGAAGGTTTTGGCATTTCTCTACCTCTGTTCTCACTTCATTGGTATGAGACCAAGATACACTCATCAATTGGGTGCATCTCTCCCGCCCAATCTGCGACTTCTTTTAAAACTGTCGAAGAGGCTGTAAATGCAGAGGTGAGCAGACTAGTATCCAACTTGACGCATCGCATCAAGTATATCCTGGTTTCTCACCTGTAGATAATCGAGGACCGAATAGCGATCTCTATCCCTCATTATGTCGAGTCCATGACCAATGTATTTCAAGAACTGCTTCTCAGAAATATCGAAATCATCCAGCTTGTTCGGTATCTCTCTATCTGCCAAGAATTGATGCATTTCTGCAGAGCTATACTGAGCATAACCTGTTTTCTCCAAGAAGAACAGGCAGATTGGAGTTGCAAAGGCTACTTGAAGTCCATGTAATTCACCAAGGTCTCTATCCATCGCATGTGAGATTGAGTGTTCAGTACCAGAGCATGGACGTGAACTTCCAAACATCTTCATTGCTTTCCCAGCAACAATCTGCGCATTCACTAACGATTCTAGGCTCTCATCAGTAAATACGGAGTCCAAGGCCGAATTGACCATTGAATACACATCATGATCAAATGCCTCTCCCTTTGCATTATGAGCCAATTTCCACTCGCCTAAACTCGATGCCTTGCAGATTATATCTCCAAGTCCTGCAAGCCGAAGCTTTGCTGGGGCTTTAGCAATTATTGACAAATCTGCTACAACAGCAATGGGGCTTTTGCATCTCTCAGAATACCGATAGCCATTATGACTCACTGAAGCCACATCACTTGCGATACCATCGTGTGATGCCGCCGTGGGAACCGAAATCCACTCCAAGTTGCTTTTCTTTGCTAATCTCTTTGCCATGTCAAGGCTTCTTCCGCCCCCAAACCCGATTATAATATCTCCTTTCAGAGATACAGATGAGATATCCTTCTCACATTCAGAAACCATCAACCATTGTACTGTTCCGCTAGTTTCTCCCTCCAATACATCTCGATAACCGGAATAGATGAGTTCGTCAGTGACACAGATGACTTGTCTATACTCCCCCATTATCTCATCCAGCCTCTGTAGAGCTCCCTTCTCAATCAGTATGAAGCGAGGATCTATAGAGGACATCTCATCAACTCCTCCGTGCAGGGGTCCATGGTCCTGTTAAGCTCTTCTGTCCGGCGCGGAATGCAACACGCATTGCTCATGACTCACTAACCTTAAGTACTGCATCAAATGCACGGCCCGGCTAACAGTCAGTGTTACTTGGGAAATACATCAGATAATATGTTCCCTCTGCAGAACGAAAGTGAATGACCACCAGGGGTCAAGAAGATGACTCGTTATGTGAAGGTCGCCCTAATGGGCTCAGGATACGCCGGCAAGTCAACCCTAATCAAACTGCTGACTGATAAGACTGAGAAATTGAAGACCAATTATCAGCCGACTGCAGGGATGGACTGTGGAACTATAACATTAGATGAATCGACCAAGATCTCATTGGTCGAAATGGGCGGCCAAACCCACTTCGAATTCCTATGGGCAGATCTCATGCGCGGGAGTAGAATGGTTGTAGTTGTAACTGAAAGCAATCCCAAAGCGGTTTTGAAGACCAGACAACTGCTTCAGAAGTACAAGAACCAACTGGACGGTATGCAGGTGATTGCGATAGCCAATAAACAGGATATAGCAGGTTCCATGAAGCCAGAATCAGTTCAAGACTTGCTTGGAGTTCCTACATACGGCATGGTGGCAATCGACCCGAAGCAACGATTGCATGGATACAAGCTGATAATTAGCGGACTGAAAGACATGGCACAAGTTGCAGCATAGGCAGGCTCTCTCCTCCTAGAGCATTCTTCTTCAGCCCTAGGGTAACGCTTTTATGCTGACGTTTTTTGGACAAGTTGCCCAGGGCACGGGCGACAGAGCTACAAAGTAGTCCTGTACTGTAGCGAGTCCGTCCGGGACAATGTGTTTTGGGTATACAATCCCCATGGTCAGGTGAGTAAATGGAGATTACAATCATCCACAGGCAAGACGACACCATCCACTTCCTAGCTGAGGACATTGATGTCACATTTGCAAATGCACTCAGACGAACCATGCTTACTAGAGTGCCAGCGATGTCAATAGATGAAGTGCTGGTTCTTGAGAATACAAGTGTTATGTATGATGAAATACTGGCCCATAGAATGGGATTAGTGCCTCTAGTTACTGATTTAGAGAGCTACAACCTTCCTCAACAGTGTGACTGCGAAGGCAAGGGGTGTAGTCTCTGTCAATGTACACTCACACTTGAGAAGGAAGCTGGCAGCGAGGAGGTAGTTGTCTATTCGGGTGATCTCACTTCGCAGGACCCAAAGGTCGTGCCTGCATCTGCCGAGATCCCTCTTGTAAAACTAGCTCCAAGTCAACGTCTAATTATTGAAGCGTACGCGCGTCTCGGCACAGGTCTAGAGAATGCCAAATTCCAGCCTGTGTCCACAGTAGCATACAAGTATGTTCCAATAGTAGAGGTTGACGAAGCCAAATGCACGAAATGTGGGGAATGCGTGGAGATCTGTCCCAAGAAGATATTCAAAATCAACGGGGATGTAGTGACGACCCAGAACACTCTGGATTGCAGCATGTGCGAAATATGCGTTCAGGAGTGTGAGCCTGGGGCAATAACAATCGGGTCTAAGAGAGATGCCTTTCTTTTCAAAGTGGAATCCACGGGAGCATTAAGCCCAGAGGAAATCGTCGAGAAAGCAGCTGAGATTCTAAAAGAGAGAATCCGAGTGGCCCTTGATTTTGCAGGTACATTGTGAGGTGAGCAAAGTGGTGAAATCGAGACTAACTGACCCCAATACTCGCGCACTGATTAATGCACTAAGAAAAACATCGACAAAACATGATGCTAACATATGGAAGAGAGTTGCTGAACTAGTGGAAAGACCCGCCAAGAAACGTGCCATAGTAAATGTTGGAAAGATTGGCCGCCACACACGCGCTGGGGATGTTGTTGTAATACCAGGAAAGGTTCTTGGTTCCGGTACACTCTCCCACAAAGTTACTGTTGCTGCTCTCAATGCTTCAACCTCAGCAAGATCATTGATAGTCAATGCTGGAGGTTCATTGATTTCAATCCCTGAACTGCTAAAGCAGGTTCCGAAGGGGAAGGGAGTTACTATTATTGTGTAGGTGGTTACAATGAGCGAACAAGAAGTCAAAGTATATGATGCCGAGAATATGGTTGTTGGGCGACTAGCTTCAAAGGTTGCTAAGGCAGCCTTACTTGGCGAGTTCGTTGCGGTTGTAAATGCTGAAAAGGCCATCATAACCGGTGACAAAAGGACAGTTATTGAAGCCTTTAAGGAGAAGCATAAGATTCGTACCTCCTACAACCCCCGAAAAGGACCATTTCATGAACGTCGGCCTGATAAGATGGTTCGAAAGATGATTCGAGGAATGCTTCCATGGCCTAGACCTCGTGGGAAAGCCGCATACAAACGCATCCAGGTATTCATTGGAGTCCCTGAGAAGTACGCTGAGGCAGAGAAGATAGTTCTGGAAGGTTCGAGATATAAGAGCCTCACACAGAAGCATATTACAGTCCAAGACTTAAGTCACGAACTTGGGTGGAGAAGCCCGGAGGTTGCATGAAATGCCCGTCAGAGTAGTCGTATCAACTGGCAAGAGAAAAACATCATTGGCCAAGGCCACAGTCAAAAACGGAAATGGTCGTTTTAGAATCAATGGGCGCCCACTTGAAGTGTATCAACCCGAGCTTGCCAAGATGAGAATCATGGAACCTCTAGTCATCTACGGAGATGATTGGAAGAGATATGACATCAAAGTACGTGTTAGCGGAGGCGGCTTTATGAGTCAGGCTGACGCTGTCAGAATGGCTGTTGCTACAGGGCTATTCCGCATGAGTCAGGATTTCGAGGCACGTTCAAGGATGTTGGAACACGACCGAACTATGCTAGTAGGAGATCCCCGCCGAACTGAACCGAAGAAATTCGGAGGGCCCTCAGCACGTTCACGCTACCAAAAATCATACAGGTGATGTGAGAAGATGATAATTCCAGTACGATGTTTCACATGCGGAAAAGTTGTAGCTGATAAGTATGAGCAATTCAAGCGACAAGTCCGTCAGGGAGAAGATCCTGCAGAGGTCCTTGATAATCTTGGACTCCAGAGATATTGTTGTCGAAGAATGCTCCTAGCACACATCGACATAATTGACAGTTTCATGGCCTTTGCTACAACCGAGGTTGTGGAGGGTAATCAATGATGAGCGAAACAGAGATCCCAGAAGCTGAGCTCTTGACCCCAATGGACAAGTACCTTGCAGCCGGGTGTCATATTGGAACCCAAGTGAAAACCCAGGACATGGATCCATTTGTCTACAGGCAACGTCCAATCGGTCTCTATGTTCTCGACGTTCGAAAGACTGACGAAAGAATTCGTGTAGCTGGCAAGTTCATTGCTAGGTTCGAACCATCGAAAATTGTGGTTATTTCTGGTCGTGTTTATGGAAAACGCCCAGTCGAAACTTTCAGTCACTACATTGGTGCTCATCCTTTCACTGAGCGATTTGTTCCAGGCACTTTGACGAACCCCAATATTGCCGGTCCGCGTACATACATAGAACCTGATCTGGTCATTCTTACTGACCCTCGTACCGACCAGCAAGCCCTTGCGGAGGCTGCAAGAATTGGTGTCCCAGTAGTTGCTTTATGTGACACTGACAATCAGACGACCAATGTCGACCTTGTAATTCCTTCAAACAACCGTGGTCGAAAGGCCCTTGCTCTAATCTACTTCCTTCTCACAAGACAAGTTCTGAGAGAACGAGGAGCAATTCCCGAAGACGCAGAGCCTGTATTCAGTCCGGAGGATTTCGAACCTCAAATTCAGCGGTTCTGAGGGCAGACATCCTCAGGCCTAGCTTTGGATGGTAACGATGCCGCGGTCGGCATCAACCTCCAATTTTTGACCTGTTTCTATTTTGTCAATCTCGATTCTATCCACAGTAGGAATCTCAGAGATTATACTCCCCACTGCAATAACTGGATCTGTTTCTATGTTTATTATCGCAATAGGCGCCTTCTCCGCTTTCTTCAAAGCATAGAGGACATACGACCCAACAGTTGACCCCTTTCCACTAGGCATCACCAGAACCTTGCCTGAAACAGATTTGCCTTCCAGCGGATGGTCCTTTTCAACTACTTCTCCAGTCTCTGGATCTACGCCTCCGTAGAAGCTCAAGTCCACATTAGTTACCAGTGCTTCTCCTGCTGCTTTGCCCTTGTAGATTCTTCGTCCTTGAAACTCGGTCATGTCAGCGCCTCCTTGATACACTGCTCTACATTTCGAATCTTGATATTGAAACTGTTTTTTCCTCGTGCGTAGAAACAAGCTTTAGCTGAATCGGTCATTAGACCCTCAAAGCGGCCCTTGAGGGGTGCAACTGCACAGCATGCATCGCTTACTAGAAAGGCTCCTGCTTTCTCTATCTTATCATAATAACCCATCTTGATAGCAACATCCTTTGTTGGCTTTGCAGTTGTAATCCAAACTGTTTTCCCTTCTGCTACTTTCTTCCCATCCAACATCTCCGCTACTCGTGCAATATCCTCAATACTGGCATGCGGGCACCCAATGCTGATGAAGTCGATGCTGGCGCCTTCGTCATCCAGCTCACTCCGGGCTCGGTCCAAATCCTCCTGAGTAATAATCTCAGTCTTTTCTGGGATAGAAGTTCTGTTCGGTGTGATTCCCTCCATATGGAACAATGCAACTCCTCCATAGGTTGCTACTGATGCACAAAAGGACCTAAGTTGATCTGTTGTAGCATGAGATATTCCTTGTATATAGGGTATTTTCTTGCCAGTACGATCTCCAATTGCTTTTCCCAGTAGACCAAAATCATCGGTCGTTTCTAGCCTCGTCTGAACATCATATGATATCTGCGCGATTCTACTCTCGTCTAGATGAAAACCATACTCTGCAGTCTTTCCAGTAAGCGAAGAGGCAAGGGCACTTGGTCCTCCTTCTCGGTTTGTACGCGCTCCTATAACAGAGTTTGCAAAACACACGGCTGAAGACTCAGCCCAAGCTATATGTTCCCCATAATGAGGCAAATTTCCAATGAGATAAGGTGTACAGGTGCAGGTTGTGACAACACCCATTTTCGAGAAAGCATCAACAACTCTTTGTTGTTCTTCCGCGAAGTCCTCACTTATTCCATGCTTCCTCCATTCAGTCAAATCCATTCCAGCGGGATTCAATGTTGTAAGAACCCTAGCTTGTCCGTCTTCGGCCATCTCTGAGAGATACTCCAGACCTGCCTCCCCAAGATTGTGGTATGAAACACCAGCAATTTGAACACTAGTCACGGGTATCAATCGCTTGGCACCATATATTTCGCCAAGAGTCGTGATGATCTCCATGGCTTTCCTTGTGGCCTTCCCATGCCTTCCCTCTAGCATATCTTGCTCTTCTTTTGTTAGTTCCAATTCCAATACTAATCACCCAAGAACCTCTTCAAATCAACCTCTGGAAAGCCCGCCTTGTCAAAGCTCTTGCCCTTAGTGTCCAAGACCTTTGTGCAATCGAAACCAATCTTAGTGGTCATCTTTGTCCCTGGTTCAGCACTAGGATCAAGTGAGCTGCCTGGTTCCCTATCCTTGATTAGAAGGTTGATGTCACCCTGAAAGCGTGTGGCCATTGCCCATTCACGTTCCTGTTCGTCGTAGATATCAATGTCCTCATCATAAATCCAAACATGCTTGGCACTCGTATGACCAGCAAAGGCTCCCTCGATGGCTTTCAAACCATCGTCATCATTCTTCTTCTGAATCTGTACAGCAATGTGAAGCCAGCTTGATCCACCTGGTGTAATGTTGACATCTAGAACATCCACACCGCGTTCTTTTACACTTCTAAACACTGTTGGCTCTCTAGGCATTCCCATCAGAATCTTATGTTCTGATCGCCCTGGCAAGAGACCTTGCCAGATTGCTGTCTTTCTATGCGTTATTCTCTTGACCTCAAAGATGGGTTCTTCTCTGATTACATCGACAGTTTCAGTAAGATCAATGAATGGACCCTCTTCATGTCTTTCCTCTAGGAATACTCTGCCCTCGAAAACGAACTCGCAGTCCGCTGGAATTAGTAGGTCCACCGACTTCGCTTTGACTACTTCTATTGGTTTTAATGCATTTGCAATCTGAAGCTCATTAATGCCAGTCTTCACAGATGTAGCAGCAGCTATTAGAACTTCAGGCGTGTTTCCAATGCAAAATGCAACATCTACTTCGCCATTCTTCTCCAAGAACTTGTGAAAATCACGTCCACTTACTACTCTTGCGACCATCCGGTCCTTTCCTAGCTGCATTGCCCTGTGAAAATCAAGATTCTGTCCATATTCCGGGTCAGAAGTAACTACAACCCCCGATGAGATGTAAGGTCCCCCATCGATTTTGTTGTGCAACAAGATGGGGAATTTGTCTAGGTCAACCCTGTCCTCCACAACCTCCTGACAGGGAGCTTTTCCAGTTTCTTTAGGTGCACTTCGGTCTTCAATGGCTGCTGCAAGTGTAGGAATTATGTCCTTGACCTCAATTCCAAAATAATCAGCAATTTGTGTCTTCGTACAAAAGAGGTTGCCGACTACTCTGTAGTCGTTTTCTTTCACGTTCTCAAAAAGAACCGCCCTAGGCTCCAGAGCCTTTAGGACACCAGCAATCTCCAAATTCTTGGAAATCTCTTTCTTTACAACCTCGATCTTATCACTCTTGACAAGTTTCTCAATATAATTCTCAAGAATCATGATTTCACCTCAAAGTCCAAAGGTCGTCTTATAGACGAATGGAGATCCACTCCTTTCCAACGCTTGGGCAATTTGGTCCTGCGTTTCTTTGTCAGGTGCAAGAGCCAGCATATTTCCTCCTCGTCCAGTTCCGGTAGCTTTTGAGCCAATGGCACCATTTAATCTGGCAATTTCAACCAAATCATCTAGTTCCTTGCAGGAAACCGTCAAATCCTGCAAGAGTTCATGGTTTCTGTTCATTAATTCTCCTGCTCGTTTCACATCAAACTGAAGCAAAGCCGTTCGAGCTTCTTGTACTAGTTTCTTGTATTCATCAGCAATATTCTCGAACCACTCTGGATTCTCTTCTTTTCTAGCCCTTACATCCCCAACAACCTTCGTTGTACTAGCTGTTATGCCAGTGGCTGCAATTGTAAGGTATCCCGAACCCTTCAGTTTGAGTCTTTCAAATGTTGGAGGTCCTCCACTTAGATTCCTTACAAACCAAACAAGCCCACCATAGGTTGAAGCCGTATTATCAATCCCAGAAGGTGTCCCATGAGACCCCTTCTCTCCCTCGTAGCCAATCTCGTTTATCTTCTCATCATCAAAACCAAGATTGAACTCGTCGTTCAGAGCACGAGCGAGAGAAACGCAACTTGCAGCGCTTGCACCAAAGCCAGAGGCACAGACCAAATCGCCTTCTAGCTCTATATGAATCCCGCTCTCAGAGAGGTCAATTCCAGCCGAATTGAGCACCAACTCAATGGACGCATTGTGCTCATCCTTTTTCTTCTTCTTATATCCAAAGACTTCGGGTCTGCAATCGTCAAGAGTCCAGCCAAGTTGCTTTGTCCGACTGACAAATGCCTCTGTCTTTGAGGCAATCCCTGCAGCCAATGCAGGCATACCATACACAACAAAATGCTCACCATAAAGGATAATCTTGCCAAAACCGATACCTCGTCCCATTGAATCATCCTCTCTGAGTCTGAAAGCGGGCAGACGTTCGACACTTTTGAACTCTTCCTTAGACAACATCCAATCAGCTGGACGAGATGTCAGTACACAAGACTCTTGTCCAATCTTCACATAGAAACAGCAGCGAAATGAGAATACTTGATCTGTTTTCAGGAGCCGGAGGCTTTTCCGCTGGATTTAGGACCAATCCTAGCATGAGTCATCTTGCTGTTGATATTGACGAATTCGCCCTGAAAACCTATCAATCAAACTATCCAAAGGCTATAGCTCTCCAAGAAGATATAGGACAACTGCATTCAACAACACTGGAGAATCTTGCTGGAGGGCGCCCTGACGTTGTAATTGCGTCTCCACCTTGTGAAGAATTCAGTAGAGCCAATCCCAAGAGCAAGACCTCAGCTGTAGATCGTGTCTACGGTACAGGCACAGCTCGACTGCTTCTAGATGCAATCCGGATAGTCGGTGATTTGGAACCCTCAGTTTTTGTGATAGAGAATGTTGGTGCCATTCTGGAATCAGGAGGAAGCGAGATTATTCGTCGGGAGTTTGAACGAGTTGGGGTTGATCATGTTCACTTTAACATGATCCGAGCACACAAGCACGGCAACCCCTCCAAAAGACTCAGAGTGTTCATCAGCAATATTCGTCTTAATCTCCCCCGGAAAACAGCTCCTACTGTTATTGATACAATAGGAGATCTTCCACCTCTAGGTACTGACGCCTTGTTTGCACCAGGTACAGAAATCCCAAACCACAGAATTCACCCGATATCAGATGATAAGATTAAGCGCGTCAGAAGAACAAGATGGGGGCGAGGAGCTAGGATCTACCGCGTAAGGAATAGAAGAATGCCTAACTGGGTACGACTGAATCCTAGGCAAGTTGCAACATCCATCAATGGACTGTCTCGCTACATTCACCCATTTGAGGATAGATTGTTAACAGTTCGAGAGCACGCAAGGCTCATGAGCTATCCGGACTCATTCGTGTTCACAGGTCCAACTGATAGCCAATACAATCAGGTGGGCGAGAGCGTTCCGCCCATTCTCTCCTCTCTAATAGCAAAGGAGGTATCATCATATCTTGACCGATTCAACTAAGAATCTCTTTGTAATACTTCACAACACACACGCTGTAGGCAAGGTAGTTGAAACCGCTCAGGTAGTCTATGGCCTTGGATTCTCAAATTACATTGTAACCAAGGCTGAAGGCTCTGCAGCCCAGACAGGAGTTCCTGAGGCCAATCGTATTGCTATGAAGCTAAACGGCAACTTCATGGTCTTGCCAGACTTACGTGATGCGCTTGAGCTCCTTGATGTAGAAACACCAGTGATGATTGCATCTCCTGTTCTCACAAAGGACCGCATTGACATCAGTAGTCTTGCAGAACGAGTCAAATCCGGTGAACGTCTAATCATCGTTCTATCAGGCAGTACAAGCTCATTTTCACGAAAAGAAATGGACATGGGCCATTGCTTCAGCCTAGAAGCACAAGTAGACATAGGACCCGCGGGAACTGCATCCGTGGTTCTTCATGGTATTGCTCAAGCATTGAACAAGTAAAACATGGTGGGCCGGAGGCGATTTGAACGCCCGATCCCTTGGATCCGAACCAAGAATCATACCAAGCTAGACCACCGACCCATAACTAAAATGACCCCTTCTTGGGAATCATTTAATCATTTCGTTGAATCTCTCACGAA
This sequence comes from Promethearchaeota archaeon, assembly GCA_048937485.1. Lineage (GTDB taxonomy): Archaea > Asgardarchaeota > Thorarchaeia > Thorarchaeales > Thorarchaeaceae > SMTZ1-83. Next base: position 2,536 of record JBHLND010000020.1, on the reverse strand, counting down.
GTGCCTCCACAGTATCTATGAACTGACCAGAAATGCTGAAGACCTCGGAACCCAAGAAGTCGACGCAGTTGTTCTCAAACAGCGGTCCTAGAAAACTGGAACTTGGTGAGTTCACCGGTACACCCGAGAAGATCTCATTGAAGCTGGGAAGCGTAACAAGCACAGCACTCGAATCCTCAGGGTCTTCCTGCATGCTCAAAGAACGTCGCGCACAGTTCTTGTTCAGTCTTGACCGAATTACGACTGGTATCGAATCTCCAAGCCTCTTTCTGTCTTCTCTTCCAATTTCGGGTGCAGACGCTATGCGTACATTTCGGACAGTTGGATGGTTGTGTCCTATTACTATCGTGGCTGCAGACAGAACTTCTGATGATGGCCAAGCATGACCATGTACAAGTCCGAGTGATGATTCTGAATTAATCAGAACACCATGCACATCTTCAAGAATTACAGTTCTTGGCAACAAGGGAATCAGATTTCCATCGTGATTGCCAGGTATCACACAAATCTCAGCTGTGCTCGAAATTGCAGTCAAAAACTCGGGAACAAGACGCCAGTTGAAAGGCGTATCAGCAGCAATTGTATGTTTCAAATCACCCACAATGTATAGCTGACTGACCCCATGTTTCTCGACTAACAACAAAACTCTTTCAATCATTCGTTCCTTTTGGGAGGGGAAAGCCACTCCTTTCTGCCTCGATAGCTCCTCTTCAAAACCTAGGTGAAGGTCAGATATTAGCAGGATTGATCTATCATCTATTTGAATTATGAGGGCCCTATCATCAAAAACTGATTCCATTGTCAAATTAACATAATCATAGAACATTTTAACGTGACCATATGCATCTCATAATGAGTACGATGCGGCTTCCAAAACACGAAACCGACCGATTATCCAAAGATGAATTAACACAGGATGATATCAGGTACTTTCGTGAGAAGTATGGAAAGAGATTCATCAGGGCTCTTCGATCAGTGCAAGAAGGGCGAGTTACTCTGTTTACTTTTCGACCAAGCGAAACTGTCAGATGGACAGTTCGAGGAAGCAGACGTGAATACCTTGTATTGCCTGAGGTCTTTTGCACCTGTAGAAGTTTCTATCACGAAGTTGTAATAGATCGAGAGGCAGAAATGTGCTACCATCTTCTTGCACAAAGAATTGCTGAGATTCGAGGCTCCTACAAAACCACGGAAGCCACTGATGCGGAGAGACGAAAGCTTGTGATTGAATGGCGTAGGACCGACTAGGTAGTAACAAGACTTGTACTGAGGATAAGTTTTTAACATTGCCCCGAGTCTGGCACGCCGATTGACAGGAAGGTCGGAATGAACCTATGCTGCGTATCAAGAGAGCCTCAAACATCCTAGCTATTACAATGGTCGCATTGATTCTTCTTTCCTGCCTGCCAGGCAATGTCAGTGCCCAAGATGCGCTCGACCCTGTTGTAGTTGTTTATGACACAAGTCATGGCCAGAAGTTCGATTTGGAAGAAGAGCTTAGAAGTATGAGAATCCTGTTCAACATGGTTAACACATCCACGAGGTACATCGTAAAGGTAAATTCGGACCCACTGACAAACGAAACACTAAGCGAAGCTGACATTCTTATCATTGCAGATCCCGATGACGGAAGGGAATTCAGTATCAATGAAATTAATGCGCTCACGCATATGCTAGCCAATGGAAGCTCTATGTTACTTCTAGGTGGTCCAAACATTGACCAAAACTCAACATACTGGGCGGATAGCACAATGCAGACCATGGGTGAAAATGCAGCTCTGAATACTCTGCTTGATGCCCTTAATATCACAGGACCACGATTCAGTGTGAATGAAACTGACGATATTTGGAGCGATACAATGTACGACTACACACAGGCCCTGAATGATTCATATCCATGGATGATTCGAATGGATTCCTCCACCTGGGATACAACTCACCCAATATTCAATAACATAAATGAACTGCTAGTAATGACAGCAACCCTGAAACCTATTGACCTTGTGAGCTCAATTGCAACTGGACATGAAACCTCCTTTGCTCAATACCGAAGAGGCTTCTTCTCCATGGGCAATTACTCTTTTCCCAATATGTCCCTTGATGAATTTGCAGCCAAACCTCTTTCATACTCGGCCATAAATGACACGTTTCCATCATGGTTGTCCGCATTTCAATTCAACCAGAGCCGAATTGTCATTGGTGGTTCGACAATCATGTTCTCTGGCTATACTATTGATTTGCCGGAAACAGAGGAGAGATGGTTCTATCAAGCTGACAATGCTCGATTGTTTATGAACATTTTAGATTGGTTGTCAGAGAAGTTCGTGGAGGCTCCTGGAGCCATTGAACCAATGCTCCTAATTTCAGCGTCATTCTTGGTGGTTGGTGCTGCCTACTACCTTCTCAAGAAAATCAGGTAGATACTACCATTGAGGACGATCTACTCCTGCGGATGAAATAACGCTAGAAATGACCTCCTTCAAATCAGATGTTCCTATCTTCTTTGCTGCCGATATTGGAACTATCATGGGTTCTC
>JBHLND010000248.1:0-4698 GCA_048937485.1 Promethearchaeota archaeon | reverse complement strand
GTTCAAGAAACGTACTTCCCTACACCTGGAACTAACTTGGATATTGCAGAAGATATTATTGAGATTCTTGAAGGACCTCAAAGTCTTCATAGTTCAATCCAGCTCTCAAGAAACACAGAGATCATTGAAAGGGCAGAAAAACGCTTGACTCACGGATACCGAGTTTCTTGAAATAGTGGATGCTTTAATCGAATTGAAGACTAGAGGACAACAGAAATAAGCCAACCTTTTGGGACATGAGAAGAGGGTTCCTCAAATGACCACCGATCAGGACAAATCATTGCAGCCGGATGAATTGGAAATAGATGCAGAGTTTTGGGGCCGAAAGCAAGAAACCAAAGAAACCCTGCACATGATGCTCTCCCATCATCCACCATCAATGTATGGACACTGCCTTAGACTGTCATTTCGGGGACATTCTCTCTACCTATGTGGTCGGTGTACTGGCATATATGGTGGATTGGGGATTGGTCTGCTTTCGCTTTTTATTCTACGAATTAACCTTCAGCCTGGCTGGCTTTGGTTTGCTATTGCTTTGATTATGGGTTTCTCCACAGTTATCGATTGGATGAGCCAAAGACTGACACCTCGCAAGACCACAAATCTAATTCGCGCCGGGACCGGCTTTATGAGTGGCTTTGGCCTGGCAATAGTATTTTTCATCGGAAATCTTGTCTACATGCTCATAACTCTGATGGTGATGCTTGTGTCAGTAGGAGGTGTCGGACTAGTTGAGAGCCGCCGATTCCGGACGGAGCGAACTGACTTTGACTTGGAAGATCCTGAAGATGTGAGTTCTGAAGATATCGAATAGTACGTTTCCTATCTCAAGCCAAAGTGTTTTAACCCTCTACTAATTCGCCTCCCATGTGAAAGGCATGATACCCATAGTGCGACCAATTATTGATGATGAGGAAGTTGCTGCTGTTACTGAAGTTCTCAAATCCCGGATGCTGGCTGAGGGCAAGGTGTCCCGGGAGTTTGAGAGCGACTTCAAGGAATATGTTGGAACCAAGTTTGCCACGGTGACAAGTAATGGTACGACGGCATTAAGCACTGCTTTGGATGCTCTTGAAATCGGACCTGGAGCTGAAGTGATTACAACGCCTTTCACATTTATTGCCTCTGCTAACACTATCACAATGGCGGGCGCTATCCCGGTTTTTGTTGATGTCAAGAAAGACACATACAATATAGATCCGGACCTGATTGAGAAAGCAATCACTAAGAAAACTCAAGCAATCATGCCTGTTCATATCTTTGGAATGCCATGCGAAATGCCGACGATTATGGAGATTGCGGAGAAGCATGACCTGCTGGTCATTGAAGATGCATGCCAGGCTCATGGTGCAACAATAAATGGAAAGCAAGTTGGATCCTTCGGGCATGTCGCTGCCTTTTCATTCTATGCAACAAAGAATATGATGACAGGCGAAGGTGGTATCGTAACAACTGATGATGAAGACCTCTATGACCGAATGCTGATGATAAAGAATCATGGCAGAGGAAAAGAGGGTGGATACAATCATTATCGGGTTGGATATAACTATCGAATGATGGACCTTGTGGCAGCGATAGGGATTCAACAATTGAAACGGCTCCCTGACGTCGTAAGGGCCCACAAAGCTAATGCTCGCAAGTATGATGATTTCTTATCAAGGTTTGACTCAGTTCATCCACAATTCGCAGGAGATGGAATCGAGTCTTCATACCATGTGTATGCGCCTCGCCTCTATTCGGAAAAGACTGACAGGGATACACTGATTCAGAAGCTGAACGAGAATGGCATTGCGTCTCGCTCAGTTTATGCCTTGCCTTGCCACAAGCAACGAACTTACCAAGATATTTCCAACTGGAAATGGGCAAAGTTCGTTGACTATCCTGACTATTCCTCTATGACCCTCCCCAACTCGGAAGAGATAGGCAAGATTCACTTTCAGCTGCCTGTTCATCCCGGCGTCGATGAGAGCGCAATGGAGCAGATTCTCTCAGTCCTGGAGCGCCTTATATCCTAAATGTCTGCCACAAAGTGAGGGAGAATCGACCGAAGGTCCTTTGACCTTATAGTTAAATTCGCTGCTCTTCCAACTTTCTCTGATTCGGGATTAAAGGCAATACTGAGTGATGACACTCCGAAAAGCTCTATGTCATTCTCACCATCGCCAATGCTTGCTAGGTTCTCTGCCGTGAGCCCAAGCGCATCAAGATAATCCAAGGCGGTCTGGGCTTTCTCTGTTCCTCCCATCACATAATACACTTTGCCATCATGTTTCCCATCTGTTTCGCCAAGTATATTCGATTGTGCAAAATCAAGATTCAGCCTTGATTCGAAGGGCTTCATGAAGAACTGGGAAACTCCACTTGAGATGCATCCAACCTTGTATCCGTATTCCTTGAGGATCGATAGTGTTTCCTCTGCACCTTTCATCAATGGCATTTGCTCAACTAGTGGATTCAGTTTTCCATCTACTCGGATTCCCTGCCAGACTTTTGACCCTTCCATTATAGAATCCCTGAGGGGGAGATTCTTGCTCTTAACCTGTTGTAGAATTCTTGCTAGCTTCTGTTGAATTCCTAGCTTGGTTGCAATGTAGAATGTTGCGCTTGGACCATCAAAAAGAACTCCATCCAAGTCAAATACTACAACCCTGATTTTCGATGTCAATTGACTGCCTCGGAGTTAATCCGCTGTTTAAAAAGAGGGGACGAGAGTCCATATTAGAATTTAGCGGCCCCGGACAATATAGGAGAAAGGGTATTATCGGCCGTTGTTGGACGCTTTAGTGAGTCAAACATGAGCTCCAAAGGCAATTCTCGCTTCTTCAATGTAATTAATGAACTGAGAACTCCCCTCAAAAAGAAACTCTCCAAAAGAAAGCTAACTTTCCAATTAGCAAGAAGTTCACGTCACATCCTGAGCAAGATGCTTGTTATATGCGGAAAGGTTGGGAATGAGAATGTCGGTGCGTATCAGAAGAAAGCTAAGCAGCTCGGCGCCGATTTCATTGAGGAAACGGGAAGGTCATGGGTTCTTACACACATGACAATCAAAAATAATTACGAGCCTGGAAAGCATGAAGGTATCATCCTGATTGGATCGAACAAGGAGCTACCAGCCACTCAAATTACGTATCAAGGGTCCTATGCTTTTACGGATTGGTTTCTTCAAGACGCTGATGGAGATAGCATCCCTGATGTTCCAGTTGGCAGGATATTTGGCCCCCAAGAAACCGTTCTTTACCATTTGGATCCGCTGATAATTGACAGCAACATAGCGGTAGTTTTCGATTCTCAACCTGGAAGGTCAATAAGGCATGTTGAGGCTCTAAGGAAACTTGGATTTGATGTTGAAGTGCTTCCTCGGTTTCAAGAGAAAATGAAACGCCTTCTCTCAGTCTGTGAATTCATCCTGCAGTTTTCCGACGGGATGTTTGACTCAAGAATCCATGGAACTCCTGAAAAATGGGGCACTCACAACTCTGTCATTCTAGACCATTCACAGGCAGCTTCGATTAAGTTTGAGGGGTACCCAGTCATCTACTCTGAGGCATGTAGTACAGCGCAAGAAGGCCCACTTCTGAAAGCCTTTCTAAACCAGGGTGCTTGCTACATTGGAGCAACCCTGGATACCATCAACAATACTCAACCCTTTGATGATTGGCGAACATGCGCCTATGCTGATGGCTGGAAATTCGGATTTATGGACCTCCTTGATACCCATGAGCTCATAGGTCAAGTGAAATTGGGTGTTGACTCCGCAATCTATGAAAATCTGGACAGCAGCATCAAGGATGAGATCGAAAAAATTAGAAGTGGAGAGTCAATGGAGATTGCCAGCGAACAGGCTCTATCCACTATTGAGTGGATTCTCTTTGGAAATCCTCTTCGACGAACAACAGTGGGGCCTGAAGCAAATTTCAGTCCTGGTAAACTGATAGTTGACACATAATCTGCTGCATGAACTAGGGTTTCAGGACACGTTGGCCTAGCGTACTTCCTATTGCCCCTCCCAGAGCACCTAATAGTGCGAGAATGAAAGCTGCGCCAATAATTGATAGCATGTCTGCTCCCTGGGGAAACATAATCTCCAGCAGCATGAGGAATGGCAGGAATGCCATCAAAGATGCTAGAAACCCGCCTATCGTCCCCTTTTGCAGGTTATGAAGGAAGAACCCGCAGACAATCCCTGAAACAAAGGCCGCTAGGAAGAAGAGAAGAAAGTAGAGACCTATGTTCAGTAATGCTCCTGCGATTGTGATACCAATGAGTCGACTCGGATTTTGTCCGGTGGCTTTCTTTCCAGTCAGTCCTATGCACCAAGCACATGAACTGGTGTGCTAGATATAATCATGACGCAAGACACATGGCATTGAAATTGAATGGAATGAAAACGCCCCATAGTTCATATAGGCATTTAACTGCAAAAAGATTGCCTCTGATATTGTGGTTGAGAGGACTGAAGAATGAGCGAAGACAAAGAAAACATGGGTGACAAACTAAAACGCAATGTCACCTTCAAAATTCATGGGCCCAAGAATCCATTCAAGGGGAATCCTTTCAAGAAGAAGGAAGAATAGGGTCGTTAGTATTTGCAAGTAAAAGTGGACCAGCAAGAGCTTCTTGCAGGTCCATGTTTTTCCTTATCATCCTAGAATACAGGAAGGCTGAAAACTCATAAAGGCGTCTAGGAAGAAAGAA
>JBHLND010000247.1:0-4723 GCA_048937485.1 Promethearchaeota archaeon | reverse complement strand
AAGATCCTTCTTTTTCTCTTCAAAATCATCGGCATCCTCCCCTATTACCGATGTTGAAAGATAAATTGACCATTTCAGTTCATCAAAGTCACGTCCCACTCTATCACATGCTTCTCTCACGCGATTCTTTTTCTCTGCAAAATCCTCCGGTGTTTCTGAATCATAATTCAGTCCATCCGCATATCGTGCTACAATTTCCTCCATCATCGGAGTTTTCAGCTTTTGATTTCCAACCCAGATAGGCACACGGGGCTTCTGTACCGGTTTCGGCAGGAACATGGTTTCTTTGATGCTGTAATACTCTCCTTCAAAGCTTGGTCTATCCTCTGTCCAGAGAAGATTGATGATTTGAATGGCCTCTCTCAGCTGGCGAACTCTTGTCTTGGCTGATGGAAATGGGTAGCCATATGCTTCATACTCTGATTTCTTCCATCCTGCTCCAATACCGAAGTCTATTCTGCCATTCGATGCGTTATCCAAGTTCGCTGCAATCTTGGCTACTAGTGCTGGATTTCTATAGGATTGCGAGGTGACTAATGCTCCAAGGCGAATATATTCTGTCTGCGGAGTCAATAACGCAAGAAGCGTCCATGCATCGTGACCTTGCTTCTCCACGCTTTCAGGATTTCCAAAGAAATGGTCAGAAACAGTAAAACTGTAGAAGCCAGCATCTTCGGCAGCTCTGGCAAGGGTTACTATTTCTTCATAGGTATACCCCATCTGCGGCTCAATTTGGATTCCAATCTTCATGATAGTCACCACATGCTCGATTTCTCAGACTTATTGAGCAATTGCCTTCCCAGGAAGCAATTTCCTCTCCTCTTAAGAAGAAGCATCAGGGCATGCATGACACATCATGAAAGGTTTTTTCCAATTTGACAAGTAGCCATTCAGCAGAAGTTCATAGCCTGAAAAGTATGGTTTACCGGCGATGCTTAAGCAAGACCTCATTCACGGTATGGCATTTTTACGAGCCAAGAGCAAATCAAAAAGGCATTGCATATGTTTATCAGCGAATACTTTGAGGGATTTGGGCAAGGCGAATGCTAGTACATGAAATGCTACAAACAAGGCATCAATAGCACTGAACAGAGAATATTGTTCAGATATACGAATATTCAGCCCACTCTTCATTCTTCCTTTACTCTCTTGCATACGGACGATGCTGCATTCGAATCCCTGCTGGGAAGGGAGGTGATATGATGGGCAGACATAACAATTCAAGTGGACGAAAACACAGGAATCATAATGAACGGAGACGTCCAAATAATCACATACACCTGATTAAGGATCCTACAGGAGATGGCTGGGCCGGTGTTTAACGGAATAGCCTTTGATAGGAATCTGCAGGGACCGGACACCCATGTCCCAACAGAGGCATACCTGGCAGCAAGCAGTCGTCGAAGTAGCTGAAGTTCATGCGTTTACCTAGGGGGAAAAACTGAGGAAGCTTTGAAACTGGAAGCAATCCCAATCAGTCTGATAGACATTATCAGGCCAAAAAATGCATGCTCCCCCAAGGTTGCAACAATGTTTGGTAGGACAGTTAGAAATGGTTTTCGTTGTTGATAACACGGGCTCAATGGGGCCCAACAGCCTATCCAGCTTCGCATTTTCATTCTAAACAACTCGAAAGAGATATTTCGATGGATTAAGGAATTCAGATGTGGGTAGTTGAACATGGATTCATGGAGAGATATCGGAAAAGCCTTGGAGGAAATTCTTCGACCCTCCACATATCCATTAGCTGTCAAGCTAGTTAAGGATGAATCAGAATTTCCAGAGAAAACAAGAAGACCCGAAAGCAAGATCGCAATTTGTCAAGCTCTAAGTCTATCTCGGCGATTTGGATGGACAATGGGTATCACAGAGGAAGATAGTGGTTGTCCTGGTGCTAGTTACGCATATGGCTGGAAAGAGTTGTTTGATAAATCCACGCTTGCGTTTTTCTTCCAGCAAGCAGGTTATGCTGCAGATGAAAAGGGAGCAAACACCATCCTCGAGAATGTGGACCATCTAGAGAAGGGAAAATATAGAGCTCTAGTAATATCTCCATTGACAAGAACAAAGATCGTGCCTGACGTTATTCTTGTGTATGGGAATCCTGCTCAGATGATGCGTCTCCTGCAGGGGGCCATGAACAAAGATGGAAAGAGATTGAAAGCTGAATTAGCAGGAATCATGGCCTCTTGTACTGGTGGAGTTCTTCGGTCTTTCAATACTCAAGACTATCAAGTAGTAATACCTGGAAACGGAGACCGAGTATTTGCAGGTGCAAATGATGATGAAATGCTCTTTGCAATACCAGCTGTAAAAGCTGAGGAAATAGTTAACGGAATGAGAAAACAGCCTTTCGCTAAGTATCCAATTCCAGTTTCGATGAAAATGCCACCTCCTTTCCCAGGGCTTGAAGAGACTTGACTAAATGGACCCCCACCTATAGTAACTCAAAGCGACAGGAGTTCATTGGATTACATCGTGCAATAATGTGATTTCCTTGTTGTTCGACTACCATCTATTCCATAATCAATTCTAGCCAGATTTGGGAAAAAGCTTATACAGAAGCTCCCCTCTCGAAATCATTTGCTCGCGTAAAAGGAGAGGAGAGATTAACAAATGAACGACAAGCTTCGAATTATATTCCTAGCATTAATCTCGCTATATGGGATCATCTATACCTTTGTCTTTTCAACTGCCTTTGTGGCTGTTGTTTTGGATAGATTTGATTCAAGTTGGGATGCTCTTCCGTTCTTCCCCGGACTAGCAGATGCTGATAATCTCTATCTGATATTTGGCACACTCGGGTGGCTGATAATTCCGCTATTGTGCAGTATTGCAGTAGCCGGCTTCTTCATGATACTGCATAGAATAATGCGGACCCGCAAATTGACTCTTGAAACAATTGAGTCGCGACCGTCATTATTCCGATTAATCACGCGGGCAATCATCCCCGCTCTGTTCAGTTTCAGTATTGCGAATACGTTGGTGCCTTATCTTAGACGGCTATCGTTCTTCGAACCCCCTGGAATGGGAACGGTGACTTTCCTTGCAAGACTAGATTTATTTGTAATTAGAACTCTTCACCTATCTTTACTACTTCTTCCGATTACACTTTTGATATTCATACCAACATGGATTCTGAATGATTTTGTGGTAGTGTCACATCGCACAGGAATTAATCCTGGAGAATACTCGGACCCACAGAAAGTTGGCCAATGGGTATCAGGCCTTCTTAGTGGCTTTTCAGCCTTTGCATTTCCTATTGCCTATCTAGATTTGTTCATCATCGACCCAATACGAGTTCACGGTTGGATCGAAGTGGCAGATACTCTACCACAGGTCCTTCTAATAATGACCAATACCATAATCTTGCTGATAGCTTTTGTCCTTCCAATAATCATCTTGTATGAGTTGGGCCGAACCAGAATAGCGAAGTACTTCTATAGAGTTGCCAAGCGATTGAATGTTGAAAACACATCCCTGCTTCGTCCTAGAGATTCTCCTATAGCTGATGGCAGGCCAATTTCATGATGTTGTTTTGAGATAGAATACGCCAAAACTAGGGCTGTTTTCCATTCAGTGGACAAGCTGCACTAAATCAGTGGCATCTTCAGAAATGTTGAATGCACCAGGGATTTATAGCCTCAAAAGTACGGTCTTCAGGCGATGGTTAGGTAGTAACAATGTCAGACAAACTAGGGCAACTTGTCATCGTTCTTCAAGTAAGTCACTAGAAATCCGAAAGCCAGAATATTCCCAATGAACCATCCTACCAGCATGTATATTCCTCCAATAATCAGATTTGGACCGGGCTGAATCATCGATGCCATAAAGATTGAACCGAGGGCATCAATTGAGAAATGAATAAGAATTCCCGGCAATAGGCTCTCTGTTTTCACAAAGACATAAGCAATGAATGGAGTAGCAATCAAGACGAAGATTAGCTGACCCAGCATAACCAGCAAGTCCTGTCCTACAAACAGGTTCGCAAGGTGCGCTAGCGCAAAGAGTACGGTGTTTACTGATATTGATGTGCGAACGCTATAATTCTTGAGAAACAGGGTTAGAATGATCCCCCTCCACATTATTTCCTCCCATATCCCTGCGTTAATTGCAACAAACAGAATCGGTGAGTTCTCAGGAAGGAGAAATGTGAAATCCAGAGTGAAATTACCATAGAGAAATCCGGTAAGGATTAAGCCGGATAGAAGAAGTAGTGTTGATACAATTATGATGATGAGATTCCTTCCAACAGGCCTGTATTGGGTGAGTCTTATGTCATCAAGGTACTGCCTGAAGGTTCGCTTGCCTCTTGGTATCATTAGAATAAAAGGTACAAAAAGGAGAAGAAACATTCCTATTAGCACGAATTTCAGAGCAAAATCCAGAAGGGTGTCAAGGGCTAGAAAGCCAGAGATGTATCTGACAGCAAATCCAAGAGCTAACCAAATTAGTTCGAGGATGATGAAAGCAACCCAAATTCTCCGCGAGAGAAATGACTCTTCTGTTTCCATACGCATACCTTCTTTCATTGATTTCGGCAAAATCGATGCTTTTTAACAAGCATATCCACGCAAACTTGCTGGTGATGCTTGAAGTAGTCCCTGTGTTTCCTATGATTGCCAGAGATTTCAGCAAGCAGAGTTTATAGCCTGAAAAGTACGGTCTTCTGCCGACGGTTAGGTAATAACAATGTCAGACAAACTAGGACAATTAGATATGG
>JBHLND010000246.1:0-4728 GCA_048937485.1 Promethearchaeota archaeon | reverse complement strand
CCGTGAAGACAAGCAAGGCCTTGGCCTCTACTCTTAGCCGCTCCAATTCAAGAATCTCCCAAGCAGCAAGTATTCGTGCGCTCCACTCTCGAACAATGGATTTCCTGCTGCTTGCATGTTTCTCAAGCTCGGCTTCAAGCTCTGAAATTCTGGCCCCAGCAGCTCGGGCAATCTCTTCAGGATGACCACCTGCAGTTTCAGGCATTTTAAAGGCCTCAAACTCCATAGCTGAAAGGATTCGCTCAACAGCTTCCTTTCTCTCGACAGGAACGCTTAAGGTGGCAACTGCAACTCCCCTCTTTACGGGAAGGTGCTTCATTACGTATGCATCTTCAGTGACTTCTTTGATACTCCATTCCAGGTGGCCTACACGTCCTCTTGGAACCACGCCAGCAGTTGTGAAGGTGTAGTCAGTAGCTCCCAAGGCGGTCGGATCCAATCCGAGCGGCTCGAGGGAGAGTGCTACATCCCGTATTGCCAGCTGCTTCTCAAGCTCTAGTTGGGCTGCAGCGGTTTCAGAATCAAGTTCAAGGACTTCAGGTTCAACTGAACGAATGACCTCAGAAATGAATTCCAAGGACCCAGCCAGCTTGGAGTCATCCACTGCTATTCTCTTTCCGAGGCCGCGAGTGGGCTCTAGGCCCAAAGAATCCATAATCTTATTGATTCTATCAAATGCCACGAACACCGTTTCTTCATCTCGAGACCGCTTGACATCCACCAGTTTGGCTTGTTGAGTGACGTCAATGAATTCAAAGCGGGCGAATCGTTCTAGAGCGAGGATAAGCTCCCGTTCTAGGTCTCGATGAGTGACAACTCTAGCCACCAGCATTTTTGCTGGACTTAATCCAAGTCCCATTGTTTTCCACCGTGGAGTCCTTACTAGGGGCTCAACAAATGAAGAGAGTTATGTCTTCTATTTGTCAGACCGGTAGAGAAGGGCCTTTAACCGCTCAAGATAAACGTTATGAAATGAAGAGCTTGGGAGAAGCTCGATAAGCATAGCCTAATCTTTATCAGTGGATGATATTCTAAACCCAAGCCCGCGAGAAGCGAGGAAGCAATCATGTGTGCAGCACAACAAGACATCGATCAGATTCAGGAGGCTGAAATGGCAGCCAAAAAAGAATTGGAGGCAGCCGAGAAACGTGCCAAGACAATTCGGGAGAGCGCCGAAAAGGATGCGAAGGGCATTCTCGAAACTGCCGAGAAGGAAGCCCAGATGGCAGCACAGCGCATTCTGGATGGACTCCAAGAAAGGAGAGTGGAGATAGAACAGCAAACTCAGAAAGACACTGAGAAGACGATTAAGAGCCTGGAAAAGAGCGCCCGTGGAAAAATAGGCAAGGCTGTAGACGCTGCTATCAAGTCAATCACTGGGGAGGAGTAGAAGCATGGAAGGAGTAACTAACATTATCGAGATAATCAAGTCCAAGACTGCTGCACAGGCTGAACAGATTGTCAAGGAAGCAGAAGCATACAAGGAAGAACGATTGAAGCAGGCCAAGCAACGAGCAAAAGCAATCGTTGCTGAAGCAACAGAGAAAGCAGATCGACAGGCAGGCTCAGAAATTGGAAAATACCGGGCAAGTGCCCATCTCAAGTCGAAATACAAGATTCTTGAGAGCAAAGAGGCAATTATGAAAGAGGTTTTAGATGGAGCTTGGGAGGCTGTTACCAAGAAAGTTGGAAAAGCTGGGTATGACCAGATTCTGAATCGTCTGGCTGTGGAGGGCGGAAGTGCTCTACAAACAGAGGATATTGAGATTCTGTTTTCTGGGGGAGGCAAGAGTACAGTAGACGCCGCCAAAGTCGCAAATGAGGTCAACAAGCAAACGGGAACAAAGCCAAAAATCTCCATTTCCAAGGAAACTGTTCGTGCTTCAGGGGGGCTTATTGTACGATCCAAGGATGGAGAGAAATGGGTAGACAATACCTACGAGGCAAGAATGGAGAGGCTGGAAAACGAGATTCGAGGCAAGATAGCCTCTATCTTATTTGGCAAAGATGAGTAGAAAATTCGTTGAAAGAACGGGCGCTTCCCGTTCTTTCCAAACCAGTGCTTATGTCTTATCCTATGAGGCTAGGAACGTATCCTATCAATAGGAATGCAATGACGAAACCATAGATGGCAACTACCTCAATAAACACGACATAGAGGATACTCTTGCCGAATGTTTCTGGTTTCTCTGTAATTGCACCTAGTGCTGCAGCAGATGCTGTACCCATACCTAGGGCCGCACCAATACCTGCAAGACCAATAGCTAGACCAGCACCGATTGCTATTCCAAGTATTGCCATGCCCATTCCCTCTGTAGTCTGTAGTGGCTCAAAGCCGTAACTGGGTGTTGCACCCAGAGCGCTGAGAGTGGTCGGTGACACTATTAGCAATGACATTACAATAGTAAACACTGCACCCAGTACAAATAGGAATAAACTGGTAGTACGCGTGTCGATCTTCACTGAATATTATCCTCCAATTACCAAATTGTAATCATTCGCCTGATGTTGTCCGGTGACTCTCCCCTTTCTAAACCTACCGCAATAGACCGGATGTTGCGAATCTCATAATATTTGAGACTGAAGAAGCCGAGAACTGTTCCCAAGTGAAATGGATAGGCCGACAGCTGTAGTTGGACGCGTTTTGCGATATAGTCCTCAATCGCTAACTCCAACTCAGAGAGGTCATTTGATTCTTCGTAAATACGTGCAAGCCTTCCAGCTAACTGAGAATAGCGTGTTCCGCCGAGCTTGCTTAGAACCTCGCGCCATGAGGGACTGTTCTTGAAGGAGGCCATGAGCGACTGCGATTTTCGAGTGAATCTAACCATCGACATGTCAATGATTCTTGGCTCAAGCTGAAGTGCCAAAGCTCGAATCATGATCAATGCATTTCTCAAATCCACCCGTGCCTCAAGGACATCTAAGACCTTGTTCCTGTCTGCTTCCGAAAAATCTGTCAAAGCATTCAAGACAGAGCGAAGGTACCACTCCTCAACTGCAACTTCCAGAGGGGCTGTCGATTCTAGCTCCTCGTATGCAGGAAGTCGAGTTAGCAAAGCAATCTTCACATCCCAATAGGGCATAGCTTCGATTGCACGCTTCACTGACCCTGTATCAATCAGCTCTTCAAACTCTTGTGCCTGCATTGGCGAAGTTGGCACAAGAAACTGCAACATCTCCTCCTTTTCCAACTCCACATGAAGACCTCTTAGTATTGACTTGATGCTTTCAGCCAAGAACATATTCAGATAGGTCTCCGTGAAGTCACGTACCTTGCCGGAAAGGGTTTTGGAGAGCTTATGGCTGATGTTGGCGTAGTCCCTTGCAAGCACCAAACCCAGCTCTGCAGGTTCTGGAGCTTCTCTTGGATACTCGCTTGTAATCATTGGACCATAGTAGGTTCCAACAAGGCTCCGGATGAAGTCTTCATAGCTTGGGGACTGCAGAAGCCGTTCATAGTCGCCAACGGTAAGGAATCGTGACTTCATACCTCGAATCCTTGCATTGACATAGCCGTATTCATTTGCAGCCCGAGTTGTCATATGATACCCATCCATTCTAGACTAGGGGGAGTAGGCCTTGGAGCATGGATGCTGGATATAAGGTTGACGAACCGACCCCAATTGGTATTCACTAGTAGAAGAATTCAAATAACGAGAGAAGTACATCCAGCTGGGAGATCTCAATGACAGAAGAGGCCAGCATGCATAGCAGTAAAGATGTCTTTGACCTAGGCAGTTTGTTTAGAAGCTCAGCAACAATATCATTCGTGATTCAGATTATCGCGATTATAATCATAATTGGGTCACTCACCGCGTTCGCAATTGGGGACTTGTTTTTCACTCTTGATGACCAACTGAAAATACTACTGTTCCTAATTATTTGTATTGTATTCCTAGTATTGTTCCTTGCTGCAATCAGCGTATTCGTACGATTCTCAAGACGGATTGGTAACGCTGTTGTTGGCCCGGGCATTGAGCAAGTGAGATTTGATACCCCCAGAGTAAAGATGGTAGTGATACTGTACGGATTCCTTGTGGCACTAATGGCCATCCTGGGATTCTATATCTGGTTCCTCGTGGACAGCTACTTCCTGACACCTTTCGCGGCCGATTCAATTTCCCTTAGAATCTTTGGTTTGGCTCTTGGAGCGTTCTTTATTGCGACGCTTGTCCAGATTATCATCGCTGGAGTCGGAAGAAGCGCGACGAAGGTAATCATCGAAGTGCTTGATTCAGACGATGATGAAGAGTTTCTGAGGTAAGTGTAGCTAATGCTTTGATAGAGGGTGAGAATTCACCCTTGCAGCATCATCAGTGAAAAAAAGGGCCTGCTTGATTGCTCATGTTTATATTGGTCGTCCGATATAAATCTTATTGGTCGTCCGATAGATGGAATGGAGTTCATAAGATGGAGCAACAAAGGCAAAATAACAAGCCACTTGTCCTGGAACGCGAGTCGGCAGATCATTTCCTTAGAATCATTCGTGAAAGACGAAGTATTAGGAAGTACAGAGAGTTTGATATTCCGGACAGGGATATCGAACAGATTCTCAGGGCAGCTCAACTAGCGCCATCGACAAATAACAGTCAACCTTGGCGATTCGTAGTTGTACGATCACGTGACATGAGAGAGATACTTTCCGAGGCTGCAGGGGGTCAAAGATTCATTGCAAAAGCTAATGCAATTGTAGTTGTCATAGGAATGCGAACTGCTTCTTGTTGC
>JBHLND010000245.1:0-4733 GCA_048937485.1 Promethearchaeota archaeon | reverse complement strand
TGGCGGGCCCGGCCGGATTTGAACCGGCGACCTCTAACTTAGAAGGCTAGCGCCCTATTTGCTCCCAGACAGGAGAACTCCTGCTTGGACCGGACTAGGCAACGGGCCCATGCTAATCATGCGTCGCAGAAGTTCTGTCATAAAGCTTTCCGCTAGGACGTTCAATGTTTGTGTGACCCATGAACTGATGGAAATGAGGTGCCCGGGGAGGTCGGGAAGTCCCCGGGCGAGATGGGTGTGTGAAACCACGAAATCTCAATTATCTGAGATAGCGTATATATTCTGGAATTTAAGGTGCCCACGGTTCCAGCCAGAGGTGTGCCGCAACTACACTGTGAATGCTGGTGGATACATGACGAAGTACTGAATTACAACTGATAGAAGAATTCCGCTCGCTACCAGTCCCTTTCCTCTTTTTGAATTGATCTCTGTAAACCAGAGGATTGCTCCTGCCAAGATAACAATGACTCCCGAAACTCTGCCAATGAATATCAAGAAATCCCAGATTTCTATGAAATAGACCGAGATCATATTGATGAAGTCTGACAATGGACTAAGAAGCAGGCCTGACTGCAAATTCCACACCACCAGTTCATCTTCGCACATGCAATATAAACTCCTGAAGAAAAACGCCTTCAGGAAGAACCTATGGATTACTGCTATTTGCCCTGCAGTCCTTCGCAGAATGCTAAAACATTCTTTCCTAAGTCCCTAAAATTATAGCCTCCTTCAAGGAGTCCGTATCTGCGCCCTTCGCATCTTTCCATGGCAAAGTCGTACATAATCTTCCCAATCTCTCTGAATGAACTTGTGGAGAGGTTGCCGCCCCAGTCGTCCACATATTGGTCAAAGCCCGCTGATGCAACAATTATGTCAACATCGGGAGAAGCATCAAGGACACTTCGAACTTCTTTCAGATACGCCTCATCACCATTACTTCGGGGATTCAAGATGACAAATTCAGGTCTTCCACCTAGGATGTTGATATTTCCGTCTCCAGTATGTAAGTCAAAATCAAGTATGAATGCTGACTTGATGAGGTCCTTTGCCTCAAGATCCAAAAGGGAGATCGCAATGTTGTTATGATAGCAAAATCCCCAGTAACTATCCCTCGACGCATGATGGCCTGGAGGTCTGATTAATCCAAAAGCTGGCTCTCCATCCATTGCAATATGGCCAGTAAGTATTGCGCCACCTGCAGCTAGAGCTGCCATCTCATAAAGCAACCCGCCTCGTGTGAAGCCGCTGTCGCTTCTTACACTATCCAAGTGTCCAGGTCCATGTGCACGAAGAATCTGCTCATCCGTTGCAGGCTTCGGTTCGACAAACTCATAGCCAGGGCTTTTGCCTAGAATCTCTAAAGAACTTTCAAGTCTTCCAGGCGCCCCTGCTGGGGTACTATCATACGGCTTCAGCATTAGAGGATGATATACAATCTTCACAAAGGTGTCTTTATCAAGCCTCAATATGGCTTTGTGGGTTGACTGCTGGCAAAGCAAAAAGCGACAATAGGCGGACAGGCTTGCAGCCTATCCGCCCTCTTTATTCTAGAGGGAAGTGATGAGAGAGAAATTCTCATTCTATCCAAAGAGGCTTCCGAGGCCAGCGACCTCTTCTTCCTCCTCCTCTTTCTTCTCTTCCTTCTTCTCCTCAGCGGCAGGAGCTGCAGCGGCAGTACCACCAGCAGGAGCTGCGGCAACAGCCATGGGCATTGCTGCACCCTTCAGGGCTTCATCAATATCGACGTCCTTCAGGGCTGCCAGAAGCGCCTTAACTCTACCCTTGTCAACTGTCACGCCTGCTGCGGCGAGAACATCTTCCATGGCCTTGGCGGTCAACTTCTGGCCTGCCTTGTGGAGCAGAAGTGCAGAATATACGTATTCCATTTCATTCTACCTCATTGTTTGCTTATCCGAACAGGCCACCAAGGCCTGCAACTGATTCTTCTTCTTCCTCTTCCTCCTCTTCAGGTGCTTCAGGCTTGTCTGCCGTTTCTTTAGCTGCAGTAGCTGCAGCGGCAGCTGACCGGACCTGACCGAGAATGTCCGAGGGTAGTGCTTCTGGGTCCTTCTCTGAAACTGTGGCTGCAAGAGCAAACGCTTCTGCATTCGCCTTGGCAAGGAATTCCATGAGTAGGTCAGGCGTGAAGAAGCCTATACTAAGAGCCAAGCTCTTTGCTTCCATGCTCGCTTTGGCGATTATTAGCGGAATCGTTTCATCAGTTGGGTATCCAGTATTGACTGAGAGATTGACTGCATACTGATGGCCTAGAATCACGCTCTGGAACAGTGATTTAATATCAATCTCGAAGCTATCTGCTGTTAGAACTGATCCATCGGCGTATGCGGCAATTAGCTTAAGCTGGAGTTCCATTGGTTCGATACCCAGCCTGGTCAACATAAGCGCCATAGCATTGGATATCACACCTCCTGCTTTCACAGCTACCGTATCATCGGTAATATGAATTGAGCCAGCTTTTACACGGGAAGGAATCCTGAGAGCAGCAAGCTCACTAATGAACGGTCCTGGCGCGACACCGGTATTCATCGCTGGGACCACTATGTCCTTGGGAGCAATCTGTCCACCTTTGGCTGGAGCAGGGGTCTTGCTTTCACTAAGAAACCTGCTAAGCACAAACGGATCCTGATTGCTGAACACAAAGGCCACAGGACCAATAACATGTTCAACTAGTTTCTCAATGCCCTTTACCTTACTGGTTTCAAGAGCTCTAATCATCAGTGTGTTGCGTGCCATTTTAATTTCAGCAGATCCTCTCAGGCTTTCTCTGATGCCTGATAGCTGCTTCGCTCCAACTCCCTCTACATTTACAAGTCCAACCATCTCGCTATCCTTGATTCTAGAGGCAAGTTGCTCCACCATGTCAACTTTCCATTGTGGAATGCTTTTCTCGTACACTGACATTCAATCACCTCTGGATTTTAACATCGATTGGAGGCCCCATTGTAGTCTTTACGACCACACGGCCTACGCGGTCGATGAAACCCTTGCTGTCAACAAAGCTAAGGATTGACGCTATGTTGTCAGCAATCTCTCTATCACCCATTTTCACATGTCCAACTTTCACATGGAATGTTGGTGTGTTTCTCATTCTAACACGAACTGTGCGCTGATATTGATCAACAATTGAAGCCAGGTCTGCCTGAGGCGGAAATGGCTTAGGCATTTTCCCTCTGGTGCCCAGTGCCTGTCCAAGATATCGACCCACGAGAGGCATTGCGTCAACTGCTGATATGAAGAAATCAAAACCCTTAGCTAAGAGCTTTCTCTCCTTCTTCTCTTCTCCCAGTCTTGGAATCTCTTCTTTGCTCACGACACGAGCAACGCCTGCCTCTACAGCTTTCTCAGCAAACTCGCCATCTCCGAATGCACATACCTTTACTGCTGGGTACATCGCATTGGGAAGAATGATCTCTTGGTTGAGTCGATTCTCAGGCTTGGTAACATCAAGTTCCTTTCTTCTGAAGTTAACTGCAACATCAAAGCTCTGTTCAAACTTGAACTTCTTCTCAGTTCCTTTCTTCCTAGCCTCGGCAACTGCAGCCTCAATAGCATCAACATTGAATGACATGAATTAGCCCTCCCTAAGAGGCTCATCGAGCTGGTCGTCCCATGTGCCCTCGCGGACCTCTTGCTGGAACTCCTTTGCTGACTTGCCTTCAATCGTCACACCCATTGAAACACAGGTGCCCGATACAATCATTGCCGCAGATTTCATGTCCAATGCAGACAGATCGCTTGCCTTTCCCTTAGCAATGGTCTTGACTTGGTCAAGAGTAAGGTTTCCAATGAAGTTAGTACCCGGTTCTCCGGAACCCTTTGGCTGACCAATCTCTTTCAGGATTAACGCACTAGTTGGTGGTGTTCCTACATCAACCTCAAAGCTCTTGTCATTTGGATTGACAGTGATTGTCACTGGTACTTTCAGACCAGCGAAGGGAGTAGTCACTTCATTTATCTTTGTGACGACCTGAAAGATGTTAACACCTGTAGGGCCAAGTGCTGGGCCGATTGGGGGACCTCCGGAGGCCTTACCACCTTCTACCATTGCCTCTACTACTATTGGCTTCTCGCTCAATTCTTGCACAACTCCTGATGCAGTAAGGTTAACACGTCGCAACGCATCACCGGGGTCGACCAGCTGGTACAACTAGCATGGAGTCCAACATGGTCTACTGCATTCAATATCACGTTCTTCACCCCTGACATGACGTCTTGCGTTCATGTCCGTTTAAGGAGTAAATCGACCCCATCAGTAGAGTGTTTTAAGGATTTTGCAACAGCCATACGCAGATTCAAGCCATCAGTCGTGAGCCCAGAACGAATCATCGTCGGTTTCGTCTTCTTCTTCGCCCCTACCGGTGACTTCTGCAACAACTGCCTCTTCTCTTACGGCCTTTTCAACTATCTTGGCAAAGTCCGCATGCACCCGTATTGGAATTGTGTGTGGACTGTCAAGCAGCTCAAGAATTAGCTCCTCTTTCGCTGCTTCCACCCTCGCAACCTTTGCACGTTCTCCCTTGAAGGGCCCTGAGATAATCTCGACAACATCTCCTATTGCAATACCTTCAGCTGCAGGCTTTGGAACAAGGAATTTGTCTATCTCATCAAAGCTTACCTTGCCACCAACTCGACCACGTACATGGGGTACACCTGATATAGCCAGCTCAACATCTCTGAACTCCAAAGTTTCTAGGAATACATATCCGCGTAGT
>JBHLND010000019.1:0-20373 GCA_048937485.1 Promethearchaeota archaeon | reverse complement strand
TGAAGTTTCCAGCCTTCAAATGGGCTCCAATCACAGTTGGTTTGCAGGTCCTTGGCATGAATTGTCACTTTCTTGTTCGGGTCAAACACAACGAGGTCTGCATCACTTCCTACAGCTATGGTTCCCTTTTCGGGATACATGCCGAAGAGCTTTGCTGGGTTTGTGCTTATCAGCGACACCAAGTGGTTTACTGTGAATCCGCGTTTTCCAACGCCCTCGGTATACATCAGAGGCACCATGGTTTCAACACCCGGCATCCCAAATGGTATCTTTGTGAAATCGCCATTCCACGCGGCTTTCTGTTTTGTATCGAATGTACAAGTATCAGTTGCTACTATCTGTACTTCTCCATTTCTCAGGCCTTCCCAGAGACGATCGCTATCATGGGGCTTCTTGATTTGAGGGCATGTAGCATATAGATGTCCATTCTCTCCCTTGAATACTTCATCATCGAGCAAGAGGTACTGTGGACAAGTTTCTGCATAGACTCTCACACCTCGTTGTCTTGCATCAAGAACTGCATCTGCCCCTTCTCCAGTAGACATGTGTACAATGTACAGCTGCCCTCCAGTGGCCTCCGCCCACTGAATTGCCCGAATGATTGCTTCCGATTCTGTGTAGCAGGGTCGAGACAACGCGTGCCCATAGGCACCCCACTTCTCTTTCTCCTTGGCATATCGTTCAATAAGAAGATTCAGGACATCCACGCTCTCGGCATGGACCCCAATATGACCGCCTAGCTTTGAGGTTTCTTCAAGAGCACTGAAGAGCATCCCATCGTCAGCCATCCACCCCTCATTCTTGTAGATCATAAACATCTTGAAGGTGGGAATTCCATAATCAATGATCTTTGAAATCTCTGCTTGTGTATCAATATTCCAATCTGTGATTGCTGCATGGAGACCATAATCAACACACACCTTAGGATCAGCTTCAGCTCTTCGAGCCTCCACGGCTTCCATAATTGGATGTCCCTTAGTCTGAATGGCAAAATCAAGAACGGTCGTCACGCCGCCACAAGCTGCTGCCTTCGTTCCATTCTCAAAGTCATCTGCAGAGACTGTACCTGAGAATGGAAGCTGAAAGTGTACGTGAACGTCAATTCCTCCTGGAAATACATACATGCCTTTTGCGTCCACCATCTCCGTATCTGAAACCGCTTCCAAATTCTGTGAGATTGCTACTATTTTTCCTTCCTTAACTCCAATGTCTGCATTAAAAGTGTCAGAAGAAGTAACGACTTCGCCATTCTTCACTATAAGATCTAACTCAGCCATGGGAACGCCTCCCTAAAGTACTGGGTTACCCCCCATAAATCGGTTTAGGAAATGCCTATTAGGCGAATGAACAACTGGTTCGTTTGCACAATGCCCGGGAGAGATAACAATGAGAATGGTACGTGTTGGTCTTGTTCAGGCCGAATGGGAAGGCGATGTGACCGACGAAGGCAAGATTGAGGAAAATATTGAGAAAATGGTTCGAAAACATGAGGGTTTTGGAACAATTGCTAAGCAGCAAAAGGTCCAAATCCTGTGTTTCCAGGAACTCTTCTACGGCCCTTATTTCTGCGCTGAGCAAGATAGACGATGGTATAAGTATGCAGAACCAATTCCCGGACCTTTGACTGAGCGAATGTGTGAATTGGCAAAGGAGAACAACTTTTTTTTAATTGCTCCAATGTACGAAGAAGAATCGGTAGGAGTATACTACAACACCGCCATTGTAATCGACTCCGATGGGAAGTATCTAGGCAAATTCAGGAAGATGCACATTCCCCACTTGGATCCCGGTTTTTGGGAGAAGTTCTATTTCCGTCCTGGAAATTTGGGATATCCAGTTTTCGATACCGCTTTTGCCAAAGTGGGCGTATACATCTGCTATGACCGTCACTTTCCAGAGGGAGCTAGAGCTTTAGGTCTAAACGGTGCTGAGATAGTATTCAATCCTTCAGCCACAGTTGCAGGTTTATCCGAGCATCTATGGAGCATAGAGCAACCTGCTCATGCAGTTGCAAATGGATACTTCATTGCCGCCATAAACAGAGTTGGAGAGGAGCCGTGGAATACTGGTCTGTTCTATGGTAGTTCGTACGTTGCTGACCCTAGAGGACAGATTATGGTGAAGGGATCTCGTGATAAGGAAGAGGTTGTGGTCGCAGACATCGACCTCGACATAATTCGCGAAGTTCGCAATACATGGCAGTTCTATCGAGACCGTCGCCCTGACAGCTATGGTGATTTGACAAAGATGTGAGCCTAGTTTCACATGCCTTTCTCAATCTCTGTCAGAGCCCCATCAAGAATTGCACAGGCCTCATCAATCTGCTCACTTGTAAGCTCTAAGGGTGGTTGTATTCTCATTACGTTATTGTCCAAACCACCTTTACCAATGAGGAGACCCTTTTCCTTGCATACCTCCATCACCTTGACAGTTTCCTCAGTCGCTGGTTCTTTGGTTGTCCTATCACGTACAAGTTCTATTCCAACCATCATACCTTGACCACGAACCTCTCCAATCAGCTTGTGATTCTCCTGAAGCCCTTTCAACTTGGTCATCATCTCACTGCCAAGCTTTGCAGCCTTCTCCAAGTAATTGCCCTCCTGCAGAATCTCAATAACTGCCACTGCCGCTGCACTTGACAGAGGGTTCCCTCCAAAAGTTGCAAAGGCATCAGTAATTGTGTAGTTGGCAGCAATCTCAGGACGAGTGATAAATCCTCCAACTGGGATTCCACTACCAAAGCCCTTCGCCATGGTTATGATATCGGGTTCTACGTCAGAATGTTGGATGCCCCACCACTTATTCCCAGTTCTACCAAAACCGGTCTGAACCTCGTCCGATATGTAGAGTCCGCCGTATTCTTTTACAATCTCATGAGCGATTTGAAAGTACTCCGGTGGTGGCTTGATAATGCCGCCCACTCCCTGAATGGGTTCAGCTATAAATGCAGCAAGAGCGCCATTGGTTTGCGTTCGGATGACTTCACGTAAGTAGCGTGCACATTCAAGGTCACAATCCGGATACTCCTTCCCAAAGTGGCATCTATAACAATAGCCAAAGGGGGTGAAACGGACTCCAGATGGGTGCGCCTCAGGATAAGTTCGCCAGCCTGCTGTTGACAGCTCCCTCGCCAGAGTTGTACGACCATGGTAGGCGCGTTGACATGCCACAATGTATGGATTTGCCTTGTACTTTCGAGCCATGGCCAGAGCTGCCTCATTAGCCTCTGAACCACTGTTGACAATGAATGAATGAGAAAGTCCCGATGGTGCTATCTCTGCGAGCTTCTTCACAAGGACCGCGTATGGGATTGTAGCGTAGAGTGAACTCGTATAAACGAGGCGTTCCGCTTGCCATTTTATTGTCGAAACAAACTTTGGATGGCCATAGCCAGTGATTGTTGTGCAAATCCCAGCAAAGAGGTCGATGTATCGCTTTCCATTTGCGTCCTCCAAAACTGCGCCCTCTCCTCCGACAAATAGGACCGGATCCTCATAATAGTGAGCGACCGCTGGCGCCAGATACTTCTTCTCAAGCTCTAGAATCTCCTTCTTTGTGTATTCTCTCCGGAGGTCTTTTGGAACCAACTCATCAGTCATTGCTTTCACCATTTCAAGTAAGCAACAAACCCAAGGAAACACCCTCCTAAAGACTTTAGGGGCGGCTTTCCAAATACCCTGAGGCTAGAGGAGAGATTTTCCATGTCTAAGAATCGACTGACAATCGAATTCGCAGGAATCCCCTTCAAGAATCCATTCATGCTATCTTCGGCGCCTCCAACAATGGATGCTCGGCATATCCTAAGAGCTGCACGGCTAGGTTGGGGTGGAGCCGTTATGAAGACAGTAACGCATGAACCAACTGTTGACCCAAGGACTCGACTGGGAGTTCTCCGCAAGAATGGAAAAGCCATTGGTATGAACAATATTGAGCTTCTGACCCGAATGCCTCTGTCAACTTGGACAGAAGATTGGCTTCCAAGAATTAAAGCCGAAGCGCCCGAGGATTTTGTCCTAGTTGCAAGTATAATGAGTGGTCCTGAACCAGAAGGATGGACAGAACTGGCAGAGGTAATGACTCAGGTAAAGGTTGACGCCATTGAAATCAACGTTTCATGTCCTCATGGCTCGCCTGAGAAGCATATGGGCGCTTTTATTGGTCAGAATCCTTCTCTTGTTGAAACAGTGACAAGGGCTGCAAAGAAGGGAACTGATCTTCCTCTTTTTGTGAAGCTAACTCCCAATGTCACTGATATTGTTCCAATCGCAGAAGCGGCTGCCAAGGGTGGTGCTGATGCAATTTCAGCAATTAACACGGTGGAGTCTCTTATTGGAATAGATATTGAAACAGCTACACCTCTTCCTATTGCCTACGGCAAAAGCAAATCCGAGCAACTTAGCACCTATGGCGGGTTCTGTGGTCCTGCAGTCAGACCACTTGGACTTCGGTTCGTTTCGCAAATTGCAAAGGCATTACCTGATATGCCAATTTCAGGGATGGGCGGCATTGAGGACTGGACAAGTGCAATAGAATACCTCATGGTTGGTGCCAGAACACTTCAGGTATGCACTGCAGCAATGTGGCGTGGATTCGGTATAATCAGACCCTTTACTGAAGGGCTAACCAAGTTCATGGACCGCAAGGGCTACAAAACCCTTGATGCCATGGTCGGAGAAGCTCTTCCTAAGATCACAACATGGACAGACCTTAGTAAGCTCCCTCCAATTGTCGCCAAAATCATTGAAGAGAAGTGCACGGCCTGTAAGAAGTGTGTCGTTGCTTGTGCTGACGGAGGATACGTAGCCATCCAGATGAGAGAGAAGGTTGCCGTCGTCAATCCGGGCAAATGCGATGGCTGTGGCTTGTGCGCAGTTGTGTGTGAGGATGGTGCTGTTGAGTTCATCCATACGGATTGAACCCTTGAGGTATATTGGACACAAGAATCAAATAGGCAACACGCAGTCTACTGGTTTCCGACCTGGAAGTGAAAACCTTGACAGTGGAAGTCGTCAAGAACTACATCAACGGACGCTGGGTACAATCCAAAGCAAAGGAAACACGTGACGTTTTTAATCCTGCAACTGGCGAACTCATAGCCAAGACTCCGATGAGTACAGCAGAAGAAACCAACAAAGCTATTGAGGCTGCGAAGGCTGCCTTCGGGCGATGGCGCGCAACTCCTGTCTTCACAAGGGTTCGCTATCTCAATCGAATCAGAGATGCCTTTGAGGAGAATTTCGAGGATCTTTGCAGGGTCCTTACAACAGAACAGGGCAAAGCAATTGATGAAGCGAGAGGAGAGTATCGTAGAACTATAGAGAACCTCGAATGTGCAACAAGCATTCCCTCTCTGCAGATGGGTTACAATACAGAAGACATTGCTGCTGGTATCGATGAAATGGTCATTAAGCAACCATTGGGTGTATTCTTCTGTGTTGCACCATTCAACTTCCCCGGCATGGTTCCCACATGGTTCTGGCCATTTGCTATTGGTGTTGGAAACACCTACATTGTCAAGCCCTCTGAACAAGTTCCATTGAGCCAAGTTCGGCAATTCGAGATTATTGACGATCTCGGTCTTCCGAAGGGGGTTATGAACATGGTCCATGGTGGCCCTGAGGCAGTTAATGCACTTCTCGAGAGTCCCGATACTATAGGCATGTCATTTGTTGGCTCTACACAAGTTGGCAAACTTCTGTACAAGAAAGCAGGCGAGCACGGAAAACGAGCTCAAGTTCAGGGGGGTGCAAAGAACTTCCTAACCGTGATGCCCGATGCCGATATTGAAAGAACCGTTCCTGCACTAATCACTTCCTTCTATGGCTGTACAGGGCAAAGATGTCTTGCTGGCGGAGTACTCCTAGCAGTGGGTGCCATCCATGAGCCCTTGAAGGAAGAACTTGTCAAAGCAGCAAAAGCCTACACTGTTGGTAATGGATTGGAGGAAGGTGTCCAGATGGGTCCATTGGCTTCAAAGAGCGGAATGGACAAGGTGCTGAGCTATATTAGGAAGGGGGTTGAAGAGGGTGCCGAATTGATACTGGATGGACGTGATATCAAGGTTGAAGGGTATCCAAATGGATACTTTGTTGGTCCCACAATCTTCGATAACGTAAAGCCCGAAATGACTATTGCCCAAGAGGAGATATTTGGCCCAGTGATATCAATCGTTCACGTTAAGGATCTCGAAGAAGCAATTGACATCATTCACACTAATCGATATGGAAATGCATCCTCATTGTTCACGTCCAGTGGAAAAACTGCAAGAGAATACTCATATCGTGTTAAAGCTGGGAACATAGGAATAAACATTGGAGTAGCAGCACCGATAGCTACTTTCCCATTCTCAGGAATGAAGGACTCTTTCTTAGGAGACCTACATGGGCAAGGAAAGGATGCTGTAGACTTCTTTACTGAGAGCAAAGTGGTAATCACACGCTGGTTTTAGTTGGCGGTGGCTTGAATGGAACTTGGGACCTTTGGCGCAGTGCTGAAGTTTGCAATGGAGCTTGAAGATAAGGCAATCTCATTCTACAAAGCAGCTCGAAGCAAATCATCAATATCAGGTTATTTCGAGTCTTTGGTTCAAAGAGGGCAGAAACGGCTCAAGACCTTGGAACGAGTGCGTAGAGAAAACACAACGGAGATGATTCTTGAGCCAATTACTGGCTTGGATCCTGACGCGTATACGCCTGACATATCAATACCTGAAGGTTCAGATGACAAGGTAGTTCATAGAATGGCCGTGGCATTGGAAAGCAAGCTTCACGAATTCTATACTGATGCTGCTACCAAAGTGGAATTTCTCATTGAAGCTGCCTATTCACTTGAGGCTCTAGCTGACGAAAATGAGGATGCCCTTCAGATTCTATCTGAATGAATATCCAGAAACCCAGTATCAGTTGATGGCGTGCTATTCAGTGACTTGAATGTTATGAGAGTGTCCTCTACAATGTGATTCGATACCTACAGTTTGGACAATGGACAATATTGTTGACGATACGAGTTGATTCAAGGTCTGCTCTTGCTCCACAGGATGGACATATGATTCCTGGAATCACAATACTCGGATCATTCGGATCTTGACGCTCATCTAGAAAGCCTCTTTCGCGGGCAAGATTGGCTGTTCTCACTATCGTTTCAGCATCGGGTGTTTCCATTGCAGCTGGTTTGGGCTGATAGTGCTGAGCAGATGGCGTGTGTGTACTTTGCCGTGAGGCTGGCGGTATGTAATCTTGATCCGACTTTGCCTTGCAGGATCCTGCGACAATCAGAATCATTGCAATAATCGCGAGTGGCGCCCACAATCCGATAGCATAAGGTCCAAAGGCATAGTAGAACGTCATTCCCAACACAAGGAAAACTGTACCACATCCGCTGAGCATACGGCTGGACATCGACAGACCTGATGTCCCGCCAAATCCTCCGCCTTGACCATTTCGGTTGCAGGCTTTTGTACAGCAAACCACTAGGACTATTACGAACACCAAAACGAATAGGAAGTTCAGAGTTGGATCTGAGAAAGCTTGCATCATATTTCCCCCCCGCTCCTCGACCTTCATACCGAAGAGCCAGGTGAATTTCCTGTGGGCTACCCTCCATTTATTAATTGCGAAGAATATTCAGAATGAAGCAAATTAACTGAAGGATGAGGTTAATACCCCATCCGGTCTTCAGAATCTGAGTTATCTAAACAACCCAGAATCTATCTTCATATGAATCTGGATCATTGTGTCGTGGGTAGAGCAACGCAGATTGCTCGGCGGCGCTCTCCATCCTACAAGAGAATTTTGGACTTGTATCCGAACAGCAATCATCACTCACTCTCAATTCATCAAAACGATCCATCTCATATCCTCCTCATTTTGGCTTGTATGCAGCAATCTTTGCGCTGACTGCGGGTCCACCGCCAGTTTTCTCCATAACTTCGACGTTTTCAAAGCCTGCATCCCGTATGTGTTGAAGATACTCTTCTTCTAGAATAGCTCCACCTATACATCCTGCGTAGTAAGATATATTCTGGCGCATCTCCTCGGGCAATTCTGTTTCCAACACAATATCGGAAACCATTACACGTCCGCCGGGGCGAAGAACTCTGAAGGCTTCTCGAAACACCTTTGCCTTATCTGGAGCTAGGTTAATGACACAATTGCTGATGATTACATCGACGAACTCGTCTTCTACGGGAAGGTCCTCGATATCACCCAAACGAAACTCCACATTCTCAAGTCCCAGTTGGTCAGCACCGTATTTTGCTTTCTCAATCATTGCAGGTGTCATATCAACGCCAATCACTCTGCCAGTATTACCTACCCTTTTAGCGGCATGAAACATGTCCAATCCAGCTCCGCTGCCGAGGTCCAAGACCACTTCCCCCTCTTGGAGACTTGCAACAGCAACAGGATTTCCACAACCTGCGAATGATTCAGTGGCTGATTCAGGCATGCCTTTCACATCATATCCAAGTAATTCAGCATAACTTGTTCTTGGATCAGATGGTGTTGCTTCCGAACCACAGCAACTGGCAGTTGTCACGTCAGTCTTTTTCTCCTCGGTAGATGAGGGTGGACAGCAGCTGCCGCCGCTTGGTTGGGCAACTCTTTCATAATTCTGTCTTACAGCTTCTTTGATTTCTTCGGATGACATTTCACTAACTTTCTTTGTCTTAGCCAACTTATTCACCCTTGCTTGTTTCCGGATCTGATGGCGTTGCCTTAGGGCCACAGCAGCCAGAAGTCGTTTCCTCTGCTTTCGGTTTTTCTTCGGATGAAGCAGCTGGACAACAGCTACCGCCGCTGGGTTGAGCAACTCTCTCGTAATTCTGCCTTACAGCCTCTTTGATTTCCTCAGAGGACATTTCACTTACTTTCTTCGTACTTGCCAATGTACTCACCTTTTATTGGATGACCAACACATCATATATCGGATGTCCAACATATACATTTAAATGTATCGGATATCCAATACATTAGTATGAGTGAAGACCAGGATTCTGACTTATGCTGTCCCCCAGATTGTTGTGATATGAGAGGCTTCCTTACCTTCCAGATTCTTTGGGAGCTCCGAAGTGGCTCATTAAACGGACAGCAGATAGCAGAGCAAATTGCCCAGCGGCGAGGCACCAAGCCTTCTCCGGGCACCATATACCCAGCACTCAAGGATTTAGAAGATCGGGGAATTATCAAGAGCGAGAAGGAGGGGCGTCAGAGAATATACAGTCTTACAAAGGCTGGAGAGACTGGGTATATCGATGCCGCACGATACTTCAACCAGGTCTTTGGAGACATTGCCGAGGATGCAAAGATAATCGTGATGAAAGACGGTGATTGTGGCAAGTGTTAGCTTCTCACATTGATATGGTTCTCTTCTCTGCTTCTTTCTGCTGAAAAGACCATCAAGTGCGCTTCAAGACTCTCGGTAGGACGGGAGAGTATCAGGTTTGGATTATTCATTGCTGCAGCTTTGATGAATGAATCAACAACGCCGAAGTCACCACCGCTATGGGCCTCAAGAGCAGAGCGTCCTTTTGGGCTTGTTTCGTAGGCTGTTTCTGACTCGCCGGCACCAACAATCACGATGCTGACTGGATGCTGATTAGGAAATTCATAGCTCTAGGGCTTTTTAGGATATGAGTAGGTCTATCAATGTATCCTCTTATGAGAGAGGCAATAGGTATATGCTGCATACCGACTGGAAAAGAATACCTGAAACAGGGGTGTCTCTTGGTGAAAGATACGGTTTCGAGCGAAGAAGGTCATCAGGGAGGAATCAATGCCATTGCAGTTGATAACACCTACATCTACTCCGTTGGGGATGACGGGACTTTGATTATCTGGGATAAAGCTAGCTTGGCCAAGAAGCAGACAATTCCAATCTCGAACGTGAGTCTTCTTAGCCTGGCCCTAGGGCCTCATTCTATCTGCATTGGAGGTTCATACGACAAATCAGTCATAACCATTCTAGATAAGTTTGATTTATCAGAATCTGCTGTACTGGGAGAGCATTCCAGCTCTATCTTCGATCTTCGGGTTTCTGATGACATACTTCTTTCAGGATCAGCTGACGACGAGATTATTCTCTGGAGTACCGAGGACTGGTCCAAGCGAGACTCGGTAGCAGTCGGCCAGCACATTGTCCAGTCCGTTGAAATGGATGCTGACCATGTCTATGTGGGCGGAATTGGCGATTTTGTAGGCATCTATAGGTTGCGCGACCTAGAACTGATTACAAAATTAGTGGGCCATGAGGCTGATGTATTCTCACTTGCGGTTGATGACCAATTTATCTACTCAGGTTCTGGCGAGGTATGGTGGGGTGGGCCGGGATCACCTCGCCCAAGTACATTTGAGAGTGCCATTCGTGTGTGGGATAAGAAGAACTGGGAGTGCATAGCTGTTTTAGAGGGCCATTCCGACAATGTGAACGACATTTCTGTCGATGAGAGATCAGTATACTCTGTATCTGACGATGGAACTCTCCGGCAGTATCACAAGTCAGATTGGTTGGAGGGCGAAGTTATAGACCTAAAGGCGCGTGCGTTGAATGCCATCACTTCCGACAAAGGCAATCTTTTCATAGGGGGCACTTCCGGTCGAGTCGTTAGGATTTCAAAGTAGTTATGGATTCAGATCTCGAATGCACTACAGACAGGATTATTTTACAGATGGGACTTGCCCATCATGAATCGAAGCACGAAGTGAAGGAATGCTCATGAGTAAGGGAGTCAGAAAGATATTCTCCGAGGTTTCAGGCACGTATGAGTTAGTAAACCACATTCTGACTCTTGGAATGGACATTCTTTGGCGTAGAAAAGCAACTAGAATTGCAGTTCAAAGAGGGGGCTCAAAGTGGCTGGAAGTATGTAGTGGAACTTCGGAAACGGCTTCCTATCTCCAAGAACAGGCTGAAAAGGGTGTTCTGATTGTTGCCTCGGACTTCTCCCTTCCTATGATTCAAATCGCGTCTAAAAAGCAAAATGCCAAACGAATCGCATTGACACTGGCCGAGTCGAAGACATTGCCATTCGCAGATGATACCTTCGATCTAGTGATCATATCGTTTGCAACACGAAACATCAACTCGACACGTGCCAAACTCACTGACTTCTTTCGCGAATTCCGAAGAGTCTTGAAACCAGGGGGTCGCTTCATCAATCTAGAAACCAGTCAGCCTTCATCTTCACTCATTAGGAAATTGTACCATCTGTACGTCCGAATCGCAATCCGACCAATTGGCCAGCTTGTTTCCGGCTCAAAAACTGGCTACGCGTATCTATCCTACACGATTCCAAGATTCTATAATCCCAATGACTTGGCTGAGATAATCAGAGATGCAGGCTTTTCAACGGTGGATTGGAAGCAGATGTTTCTTGGCGTGGCTGCAATTCATGAAGCTGTTAAATGAAGTCATATCGCCCTTAGAAGAGCTGGCCAACCATTATGCAGAGGAAATCGAACTGGAGCGTTGTACCCAATTTCTAGAGAACCCCACAAAAGGAGTTACTATGCTTGAAGAGAGGCTCATAAAGTAGGAATGAAGAATGAGTAGTTTCATGATTTGGGATAGAGGTTGACGATTAACGACAATAGCACACTCTGCATCGACTGTTTGAAGGCCAAATTTCAAGCCAGGCTATGATTGAATAACAAGTCAGAATCGCAACACATAAATCGGTCTTGTTAACAATTGTTACTTGTGAGTATTATGGCCTTCGTGATGATGTACAACACAAAAGTACGACCTGAGATGATATCTCATCTCTCAGAACTTCGTAAGGAATTTCACAGGATATACAACGAGTACGGAGTCAAAGTTGTGGGTCAATGGACATGCGCTAGTGATGACTCAGAAACCTTCTACATGACTCAGTTTGAGAGTGAAGATGACTACAACCGAAAGATAGCAGCTCTCCATGAGGATGAGAGATACCTCAAGCTTTCCGCACAACTGAATGAGATCCGAGTGGAATTCCGTGCAACTCGGCTAGTGACGAATTAATTCTCTTCCCTCCAACCTTCCCTTTTTAGAGCAATTAGGTTAAGACAAACCAGTTCGTCTTTATGATAGCGAGCTGGAGCCTGCTTTATTATGACATTACCATCACGCCGTGCGTATCATGCCATATATGATGAAAATCTATCAGAAGCCTTAGAATATGCATCGCAAAACGAGTGGAGTGGGATTGCACCGGACCTTGGAGTTCCCTCGTTTTCTCCAGAGAGGTACTCGGAAAGAAACCGACGCGAACTAAGGGAAAATCTGCAGAAGCTTTCTCTTGAGTTTGGTATCCATGCTCCTGGAGATGACATTAGTTTATTCACATCATATCCTCCGGTCAGAATTGCAATTCTGAACTACTTCAAGAGCATCATTGATTTTGCCCGTGATATTTGCATTGGGCAAACCACTATCGTGGTTCATGCAGGGTCACCGCCCTCTTTCAAGCAAGCTGGCCATTTCGAGGATGCCTTCCTAAAAGACCGATATAGTTTCTATTTCACTATTCTACATGAAACACTACTGGCTCTAATTGACTATGGTGGAGAAAGTGTTTCCATTGCTCTTGAAAATCACGGATGGGACAAGATTGTTCATGAGGTTATTGGAGTCCTTGTTCCCCAAGGACTCAAACTCTGCCTAGACATTCCTAAATTGTACTATCCGAGCTTGAGAGAGGATGATTTCTCAATCTTTGAGGAGTACAAGGAGGCAATAGAAGTTGTACATGTTCATGATCAAGATGAAAGAATCGGGTCGCATCAAGTTGTAGGGGACGGCGCAGTTGCTTTCGAACCTGCTTTGCGCTTTCTTTCTGAGCTATCCGTGAAACCGATGTATGTGTTTGAAGTTCGACCACGAAATGCAGCTCATAGGAGTCTGGTTAACTTCGCAAATCTACTCGATGATTATGGCCTCTCACTGTAATGCCTAGCGCGCACCAAAGAAGCTAGTGCTTTCTTAACCTGTGTTTTGCATGAATCCAAGGAGAAAGAAGAAAAAGAGAATCAACGCCACAACTAAAACTACAACTTTCAATAGTATTTTTCCTGAGCTCATTATCTTTCACCTTTGCCTTCTGTTAGTGCATCACGTACTTCTTGAAAAGCTTGCAGGGTCCGTTTGGTGAACATGCTTTGAGATGTGTGACGTAGAACGCCCTTTGAGCGGCCAAACTTGCGCATCTCAGTCAGAATGAAATCCTTGAGTTCCTCATGGAATATTATACCATCGATGCTCTCTTCGGAAGTCTGATTCTGAAGTCTTGAAATGATTAGAGTTAGAACTCCCGTTGCTGCCATCCCACCACTTTCTCCTGCAGTTTCAATCTTGACAGATCCGATTCCATACAAACGATCGAAAATGCCAGTTCTGGTCTTAATGTGAGTGATGTTTTTGAATGGAACGTGCTTTTTTGTAATAGTGATTATTCCTTTCTTCTGGTAAATCTCTGGCATGGCATCTCCCTGCCAGCCTACAACCGAGTATTCGATGCTCTTCACATATAGATGAACCCAGACCAAGGCCGGAATGAGCCAGAATGGAGCTATGATCCAATAGACGATACTCCCAATTATCCAACCCTCCTTCACAAAGAAGAGGTTTAGTGGAATGAACTCGATAATAAAGATAGTAACCAATGGGGGTCCAAAGAAGGCAAATAGAAAAACTGCATAGAAAGCAAAGGCGGCAAGGATGAACTTCATCCATTTCTTGTGGCGAAGCGAGGGAAGCGGCTTGAACAGTCTGCCGCTTTCAAAACCCTCCACTGGAGGTTTGATGACTCGTTCAGAGTCCTCGCTCATTACAATCACCTTTCATATACGGTCTCTTAGTAGCTCGCGAATTTCATAGAGCACCTTGAGAACTTCCTCTTCAATTGTTGCCCCAATCTTGATGACCTTCTCATCTTCAGGGATGATTACCTCTGTTCCTGTCACGTACGGATCCTTGAACCTTCGCATCTCACGCAAGATAAAATCACGGAGCTCTTCAAAGAACTCAATGCCCTCCAATCTCTCCTCTGCAGCACCTCCCATCTGCACTCCTGATGCACCAGCAGTTTCGACCTCAACTGTGCCAATCTTGAAGGCTCGATCGAAAATGCCTGCAACTGATTTCACGTGAGTAACATTTCGAACTGGCACATGCTTCTTGGTGATGTTGATGATGCCTTTTTTCACGTAGATTTCTGGCATTGCTTCTCCGGATTTCCCAATAACTGAGTACTCAATACTATTGATGTATATGGGCACCCAAATTATACCTGGAATAAGCCAGAATGCGGTGATGACCCAATACCATGTATTGAGTAGAGTCCACCAGCTATCGATGAATGTCCAGTAGGCAGACCATCCACCAACACCCACCATGACGAATGTGATGTATCCGACAAGTGCGAATGTACCCATGATGGTTGCCCACAACGCTATGGCAACAAATATGCCAATGAACCACATCTTATTCCTGAAGGCCTTGGAGGGTCTAAACGTCCTTCCTGCCAAAACATCCTCTATTGGAGGTCTGATTACCATGCCATTTCCTTGCATTTCGCTCACTCCTTGTCCAGTTTTCTTTCTAATCGTGTCAGTACATCTCTTATCTGCTGAAGCGTGATAAGCATTTCATCATCAATATGCCCCGCAGGTTTCACACGCAAAACATCATCTGGCGCTATAACCTCAGTCCCTGTTACGTACGACCGAGTAAACCTTCTTAGCTCTTGAAGTACGAAGTCTCTGAGCTCTTCGTAGAAAATCAGACCCTCTAATTTCTCCTCTGGCGCTGTTCCTGGCTGGGCGCCGCCTGAGTACCCTGCGGTGTGTATCTCAACATTTCCGATTCCGAATAATCTGTCAAGAGGGCCTGCCCGTGACGCTATATTGGTCACAGTGCGGAAAGGAACGTGTTTCTCTGTGATGTTTATGAGTCCCTTACGTACGAAGATCTCCGGCATCGGATCCCCTTTTTCAGACCTAACACTATAGCTTATTCTTTTCACGTACATCCAGACTAGAACCATCACAATGGCATATACAGGAAGCATCACTCCCCAATAGACCAGAGTTCCAAGCGGCCACCAATGCCAAAAGTAATTCAACCATTGGACGACAGGCCAACCATCGTCCAAGACAAATATCAAGTACGATACGCCTGTGAAGAACAGGCTACCCAGAGTCCACAAGAAAAGCAATACAAACCCAAAACCCGCCCATTCTTTGAATATCATTCTGCGATGCGGCTTGAATTCCCTTCCACTAGCAATTCTCTCCATTGGTGGTCTGATGACCATCCCATCTCTATATTCTTGGGTCATTTTTCTTCCTCTCTTTCCTTGATGATTCGCAAAATCTCATGAAGCGGAGCCATGCTGTCTCTTATCTGCCGTAGAGTCAGGAGAATCTCATCATTCAAGGTTCCCTCGAGAACAGGTACAGGCTCCTCTTCTGGGTGCACTACTTCTGTACCGGTCACATAGGGGGCTCTAAACTTCCTTAGCTCATGCAGGATATAGTCTCTAAGCTCCTCATAGAATACAATACCCTCAATCTTCTCCTCAGGTCCTGGTTGTCCAGTGCCTCTAACTGTGAAACCTGCAGTTTCGATTTCGACAGATCCGATACCAAGCAACCTGTCTATGACACCAGCGCGACTTGATATATTCGTTATAGTTCTGAATGGCACATGACGTTCTGTGATATTGAATAAGCCCTTTCGAGTGAAAATCTCCGGCATGGCATCTCCCTTCTTTGAGATGACCGAATACCTGAACGATCGAATGTACAACGGGACCAAGATGAAACCCGGGACTATCCATATGCATAGGAAGACAACCCACCACCAGAACGTAACTGGCCAAAACCAATCGGTAAGGTAAATCATGAAGCCAATGAAGGAAGTTCCTTCATCGAAGACGAAGATCAAATAGGCAGTTCCCAGCCAGCACACCATGGCGAATACATACATAGCCAGCGGACCTAGAAATATGCCTAGCCACATCTTGTACTTGAATCGAACATCAGGAACGAATATCTTCCCACTTGCAATGTCCTCCAACGGAGGTTTGATCACTTTCTCAGAAACTTTCCCACTCATAACTTATCCCTCTGCTCTCTTATACTTCGGATCCTCCTTGGCAGCGAGTTTGTTGAAGATTGCAGTAGACTGTTGGGTCATATAGAGCTGTTCTTCATCCGGTCTCAGAGTAATGTCATACTCTTCCATTATTGTGTCAAGGGTTTCTCTGCATTCCTCGTACTTCGGGCATTCAGGACAGAGCTTTCCAGCATAGGATTCGTGCTTGTACCAGAGCACAACACCAAGCTTCAATGTATAGACAATGAATACTTGGGAGTTTGCTTGGTAGTCGAAGCCGATGAGAAGGCCTTTTGATTCAAGAACACTCTCGACATCAAGTCGATGACTCTTTGCTTGGTTTCTTAGTGCCTTACCGATCTTGCTCCTTGCCCGATTAATAACTCTTGATACATACTGGGTGTCTTTGAGCTGGACCTTCTCCACACTCTCTCTCTCAGACTGCTTGGGTGATTGATTGAAGAGATCATAGGCATAGGCTGGAGCTCGTTTTCCTTTCTCGTACTCACTGGCAATCTCACTAGTGGGCTTCCCATGTTCGTATTCCCACCAGACAACTGCCTCGTGAACTGAGAGTAGCATTCTGTTTTCCTCGTTTTACAGTCTTTATTACCCGCCAACCAAGCTATAAAGGTTTCGGGTAAATCTTCGTTACTGAAGTGGGAAAGTTTTTATATAAACTTGGTGATTGTTAACATAGATTGCGGTAAACATTTACTGCAAGACAATTAGGTGAAAAAGTTGGCTAGAAATGGTGTAACTATCCGGACGGAACGGCTGAACAAATCATTCAACGGTGTTCATGCTGTTAGAAATCTGGACCTGGAGGTTCTTTCAGGAAGTCGATTCGGGTTCCTGGGGCCTAACGGGGCTGGTAAGACCACTACGGTCCGAATGCTCTCAGGTCTATTACGACAAACAAGTGGCTATGCTGAAGTATGTGGAATAGATGTTAGCAAAGATCGTGATGCTGTCAAGGCAATTACAGGTCTGCTTCCTGAAACTCCCGGTCTATATTCGAAGCTCTCAGCCGTCGAGTTCCTAGAATTTATTGGAGCCCTGAATGGAGAGAGTGGTGAAACCATTCATAGACGTATCGACAGTCTACTCGGTGTGCTAGGTCT
The DNA here is from genome assembly GCA_048937485.1 of Promethearchaeota archaeon. Lineage (GTDB taxonomy): Archaea > Asgardarchaeota > Thorarchaeia > Thorarchaeales > Thorarchaeaceae > SMTZ1-83. Next base: position 3,157 of record JBHLND010000019.1, on the reverse strand, counting down.
GGAGGGACGTCAGGACGATCTGCTGGAATCTTATTCATCGGGAATGAAGCAGAAGGTCCTTGTTGCTTCAACACTGCTGCACAATCCTAAGTTAGTGTTTCTTGACGAACCTACTTCTCGATTGGATCCAAGTGCCAGTGCTATTGTGAAGGACTTGATACTAGTTCTCGCTGAAGAAACCGATACTACCTTCTTCATCTGTACCCACATGACCGGTTTCGCTGAGGACGTTTGTGATGTCATTAACATTCTCAACGAGGGCCAGGTAATTACCCAAGGGTCACCTCAGGAAATCATTGAGTCGACTGGCACAAGGAACCTGGAGGAAGCCTATCTGAAGATAGTTGGTGGCAAGGTTGACCGTGAGGTCCTCTTGGCTTGGAGGTGAAGATATGACACGTAAGTGGTATCATATTGCAAAAGCAGAGTTCTATGTGCTTACAGCGGGAATAAAGAAGCATAGGTTCGCATTTGCAGCTATTCTCTATGCTCTAGCTATCGCATGGGCTGTGTACTTGGCTCCGCTGCTTATCAATGGACTCATTCAGGCTATAATACCAATGGATACCATCCGGACTCTCTTGATGGTGATGTTTCCAGGTCTGATGCGTACCGTCATGCTCTTCCTGTGGGCAATCTTGATGCTGTTACCGCTCTCTCAGGCATTGCAGGAGATCAAGATTGGCCAATGGGAGATCTATCTTTCAAACAACGTACGAACTCGTGACATTCTTGCTGGGACCTTTGTTGGCAAGATTCCTTTGTACGGGCTAGTCGTTATCGCATTCGCCCCATTGCTAATCTCGCCCTTCATGCTGGCTTTTGAGGTTTCATTACTCGGTCAGGCCTTGGTATATGCCGTGATCGCGTTGATGGTCTTATCTACAGTTTGGCTATCAAACTTCGTCACATCAGTTATACAGGCTCGACTGGGCGATTCGTCACGTGGAAACGATATTGCCAAGGCACTATCCTTTGTGATTGCTTTGATAGTTATCATTCCCATGTATGGTCTGATGTTCTTCATGCCTCAGCTCTCTAATCTCCTAGGAATGAACGCGTTCCTCATCATGCCATTCACTTGGCCTGCTGACCTTGTGAGTTGGATCGCTATCACATTCAATGGGATTGGATTAACTGCCTCTCAGATACTTGGCTTTGGAGCTATTCTTCAGCTTGACATGTTCTGGAGTGCCATCCTGATGGCAGGCTTCGGACTTGCCTTTGTTCCAATAGCTGTTGTTGCTGCTGACAGAGTCTTCACAATTAGTGCTGGAGTACGGACAGAAACTGTCACAACTGTTGGCCGCGAGAACTTCGTCCTTAGAGGTGTTCGTCGTGTAGCGAAGGGCTCCTTTGGTGCTCTAACAGTGGTGAGTCTGAAGGACTTTGGAAGAAAGGCTCAAAACCTCTCCAAGATCTTCTACGGTATTGTACTTGCTTGCATACTCCCGATTCTCATCCAGCAGATGAGTGTCATGGATGGCGAGATATTCGATGCCACTGAGATCCTTCCAATGATCAGCATAATGATTGGTGTAGTTGGAGTCTTCCCATTCGCTGGCACAGGATTCCTAGAAAGCAAAGATCAGCTATGGATCATTCGAAGCGCACCGAAGGGTGCCTCGAGATTCATGAAAGCACGTGTAGCTACTGGCTTCATGATGGCCATTCCACTAAGCCTTACTCCTAGTATTGTGATGGCCATACTATTCAATATGACTCCATTACTGACACTTCAGATCTTTGTCACATCTCTCATTGTGGTCTGCGGATCGGTGATGGTTGCAATGGGGATTACTGCTCAGAACCCGAACTACGAAGACACAAAGTCTGCAGCACATCAAACGGTCTTGGTATCATCGATGATGTTGACGCAGTTCACATTGATCGGTCCACTCTTCGCAGCAATCTTCCTAGACATTGGACTTGGCTTCAATCTCTTCCATTTCATGGAGAGCGTCTTCGGCATTAATGGCTTCATGGCAGTCGAGATGATGCTTGGACCAGCCGCCCTACTCCTTTTGGGTGGTCTAATGCTGTATCTTGGCGTTAGAAGCCTTGGGAAAGTGGAGGTGTAACTCAAGTGGGAAATAATGGCATCTCCATTCAGACTCATGAGCTTTGCAAGACCTTTGGTCCCGTGCAGGCGGTAAGAAACCTCAATCTTGAGGTGGCTACAGGAGGTCGATTTGGCTTCTTAGGACCTAACGGAGCAGGAAAGACAACTACAGTCCGCATGTTGACTGGGCTAATGAGGCCTACCAGCGGTAGCGCTAAGGTGCTTGGAAGGGATATAGTCCAAGAGGCCAGTGAGATCAAGTCATTGACCGGGCTTCTCCCCGAAACTCCTGGTCTATACTCAAAGCTCTCAGCTGTTGAGTTCCTGGATTTCATTGGAGCTCTAAACAACCTGGAAGGCAAGGTTCTGCAAAGAAGGATTGACCGTTTACTCGCTCTACTTGGGCTAGAGGGGCGACAGGATGACCTTCTAGACAAATACTCCTCTGGAATGAAGCAGAAGGTCCTTGTCGCTTCTACTCTGTTGCATGAGCCGAAGATTGTGTTCCTTGATGAACCAACATCAAGACTTGATCCGGGTGCCGCTGCACTTGTGAAGGATTTGATTCTTGTCTTAGCTGAAGAGATGGATACAACCTTCTTCATTTGCACGCACCAAACCTCGTTTGCTGAAGATGTGTGTGACAACGTAGGAATCATCAGCGATGGTTTGTTGGTGACAATGGGGTCTCCAGAGGCAATAGTAGAGTCGGCCAAGGTCAAGGATCTTGAAGACGCATATCTCCAGATAGTAGGAGGTAAGGTGGATAGAAGCAGGCTTCTCGCTTGGAGGTAGCATGGTTGAGAAGTAAGTATCGAACCGGCAAGTCCAGGAAATCCAGTACTGGAATCTGGGTTAGGCATCGATACAGAAAACCAGACTATGTAGTTATCTCCAGAAATGGGATTAGGTGAGCACATTTGATTGACAAAGTGAAGATGATTTCCCATAGCAAGCCAATGCTCGCAATTGCAATCATTTGCGTCATAACGCTGCAGTTTCCAACTCTCATCTCCGTACCAGGGCCGGTTTGTGCCGGCGCTGGCCATCAGATTGCAGCTGAGGGCTATGGACATATTTCTGAAATTTCGTATC
>JBHLND010000244.1:0-4756 GCA_048937485.1 Promethearchaeota archaeon | reverse complement strand
ATGTTGTGCGAGATCTTGGGAAAGAATATGATGTACATCTGCTGTCTCGTAGCCACAGGCTTGGAATATCCAGTGCAATCAGGCAAGGAGCTGAAAAAGCAAACAAGGGTCACGTTGCAGTAATGGATGCTGATTTTTCCCATCATCCTCGGCATCTACCTGCTATGTTTGAGAAACTCAACGAGGGCTATGATGTTGTTGTTGGATCAAGATACATTCCTGGTGGCGGAGTCACAGGGTGGCCTGGCTATCGATTTGCAATTAGCAGAGGTGCGACGGCAATTGCAAAAGCGTTCTTCAAGATGCCTGTGAAAGATCCATTAAGCGGTTTCGTTGCCGTTCGGTCTAGTGATGTTCTTGCAAACAACATCAGGAATCCCGGTTCCAAGTTCATGCTAGAGGTAATCATCAGCAATAATGACCTCCGATACGCCGAGATTCCAATAAACTTCCTAAACAGGCGAAGAGGGGAAAGCAAAATGAGTGTAAAGCTCATGCTATACTATCTTGCTATGGTTGGACGAGCTTTCTTGAAGAAAAACGGGAAGATGAAGAGATTTCTGCTATAGTTCTTCGAGCTGGAGGAATGAATTTGGACAGTCTTGGCAGCAGTTCATTGTCACGCAAATTTGGTGACCTAGGCGGGGGAGTATTACTGCTTGGCCTTTTCATCCTCAATTTAGCTCCTGCAGTGGCACTCAGGTTTGTTGGAGGAGCGATGATGCCATTCTTCATTGTGGTTTCATTTTGGACAGCGCTCTACATCATTACCCTCGCAATGATGTTCAACTATTCTAGGCGTGAGTCGGAGAATGGCTTGAATCTGTGGTCTAGAAACTTCCTTCTGCTGTTGGTAATAATCACATTGATTCCGCGTGCCCTCTTTCTGGGCTCGGAAGCACTCATCTCCTTAGATGCAGTTTGGTATCTAGATTTTGGGAAGTTTATGTCATGGGGAGATATGCCCTACGCTGATTTCTATTTCCCTTATCCTCCCATGTTTGGGTACTTCATCTATGTCATTATGCTTGTTGCACCAACCGTTGATAGCTATAGGCTGCTAGCCACCGGATTCGATGTACTTATCGTTGCATCACTTTGGATGATGAGCAGGAGCCGGAGAGATAATCGAATCCTCGCTGCGGCTCCGTTTCTATATGCCATTCTTCCATTCTCAATAATCGAATCCGGATTGAATGGACACTTTGAGCCAATGGCAAATCTGTTCATTCTACTGGCTCTCTGGGCACTTCTTGAGAAACGTGAGGGATTGGCTGCCGTCAGCTTAGCCCTCAGTATCGCGACAAAGATTTACGCAGCATTCATTATTCCAATAATGTTTCTCCTAATTCCGAAGAACGGGAGCAAAGTGAGATTCCTAGCAATTTGTGCAGTCACATTCTATTTGACATTCCTTCCATTTGCATTCCCAGTATGGATGAGAGGCGACTTCATTCTTCCAGGTAATGCTATGCCTGGTCTCTCAAGTGGATTCTTCGATGCGCTATTCGGTTTCATCTTCGATCTCAGTCCCCCTCACCTCGTTGCCATCTCCGGAGTGGGAGTAGCATCAGCTATTCTGGTTGCTGTTTTCATGCTCAAGTCCACTGGACTCGCTACCATCAGAACTTCCCTAACCTATGACATCACAACATTTGGCCTAGGCCTTCTCTTCATTCTAATGGCCACGCTTGCTATCGTGTATCCCTATCTTCCGCCTGGTCCTGGTGTATTTTGGAGATTCCCTACAGATGTTGCGATAGCACGAGGTTTGGCAACATCATTGGGTGCTTTTCTGCTACTGTTGACTGCTTGGAAACGCTGGAGATATACGCCTGAGAGAGAGGTTTCATTCACATCGCTGATGCTCCTAGCTTCGGTAGCAATGTTACTAGTCATAACACTCTCAAAACAAGTCTTCTACGGATGGTATTGCTTGTGGCCTCTCATGCCACTTCTGCTTATGAAGGATCGAAGGGCGGTATACACAATTCTGGTATGCATGCTTCTGATTTACCCCAGCTATACGCACGATAACTTCCTGTCTCTTGGATACAGTGAAGACCAAACCTGGAACTATGACTTTTCGAATGTCACGCCTTGGAACGTATCCATAGATTTCGGCGAGAGTGGACTCAATTCATCATTAGTCACTGCCTCAATTGAATCAATTGACGGCATTGGAGCCTTCTCAATAGATGCAGATTCCGGTACAAATCGATATGCTCTGAGTCTGGTTTCGGTGAGCTGGACACTGAATGTGGACATTCCAGTAACAGATGACACTGAGATTGTACTCCTAATCTCATCCGATTGGGATCCAACATTCAAGAAACATGCTGACATTGATCTATTCTTTGAGGGTCTAAATGAAACGGGACATACAGTTCGGGACGCAATCATTGCAGAGTGGCAATTCTCACCCAAGAACATCTCCTACGTTCTGTGGCGGTTTACATTCCTCGGGACTGGAGTCACAGCTCATCCAGTACAATTGACCAAGTTCGAGCTTGTTGCAAGTAACATCCAAGAAACTAGCCTTGCTGTGCTTGTTGACTACATATACACAACTGAAGTGTATTTGCTCACAGCAAACACAGCGATTGTAGGAATTCTCCTCGCATTGCCCAGTATATTAGCAATTGTATCAATTGAACGAAGATTGCAGTACCTTTTCTCAGATGACGAAGATGAACAGCTATCTAATTCTCAAGAGTCTTCAGATACCACCTAATGGTACGCTGTCCAGCCAATTTCCAGTTCTCACGCTGTGTGTATTCTATCTGCCGTTTCTGAACCTCTTTGGTTTCTTCAGGTTTAGTAAGGATTTTCTCAAGTTTCCTAGCCAAGTCGCTGACGGACCCTGGTTTAAACAAGAAGAGGTTTCCTCCAAGACTGTCCCGATTATGATACCCTACATCTGAGGCCAGTATTGGTACCCCATATCCTGCATAGTTGTGAATTGGACCGCTGGCTCCCACGCTTTCGGTATAGGGCACTAGAAGAATACTGCTTGCTGCGAAATAATCAGGGACTTCGTAGTCCGGAATGAATCTTGAGTCGAATCGAACATTATCTTCCAGTTCCAAGTCGGCTGTTATCTTCTTGATCTCTTTGAAGTAATTTCCCGAATCGAAGCCCTGGGGTCTTCCAGCTATGAGAAGCAACACCTTCGGCAACTTCCTACGGACTTGATTGATAGCTCTGATAGCAGTATCAATTCCCTTCCCGCGACGGATAAATCCGAACAAGAGAACAACATCTCGATCTCCAAGCTCCAATCTCTCTGCTGCATCCTTCTTTTTGGGTCCTATATTCAGTTGAGCACAGGGGTGCGGAATTTCCAAGACCTTTTGATGTGAGATGTTGTACGTCCTTAGAAACACATCTTTGAGTTTGGAATCAAGTTTAACAGTGCTAAGCTGTATCGTGCTTGTACCCGCATCAAGAAATCGCATGTATATCCTGAAGAGTGCCTGTGCGAGAGGCGCAAAGACACCCAGTTTCCTGTAGCGCCTCACGCGTTGCGTCACTTGCTGGGGCATCCATGTACTATGAAGTGTGATTGTTGTTCTGATTCCCGCAGCCCGAAGCAAAATGAGAAGCAGGAGCATGAATTCGCCAAAGAGCCCTCCGTACACCTTCCCATAGGGCCCGAACTGAACATGAACAATATGCGGCTTGATCTTTCTTATTCGATTAAGCAAGAGGAGGGGGTAGAACAATGACCTGCCTTTCCAGATTCGAAGAGTAGCAACATCTCTGCCCTCTACTCTCAATAGGTCCGCATTAGGATCTGAAATGGCTGTAACGTCAACCTTACCTGATTTAACTAGCTCATTAATCAAATGCTTGGCATAGGGAGCTTCTCCAGACTTCTGAGGTGGAAGTGGAGAGATTAGGACCACTCTTAGCAAATCCATCAGGTCTTCAATGCAATTCCTACTCAAAGAGATTGCGGCAATCGCCGACAAGTTGATTTACCCTTTGGGTTGCCCAAGACCACTCAATGAAGGATGTCAGTCAATGTCGGATGAAGCAGCTACAGCCGCAAAAGGTACTTCAGCTATGATGGGGCAAGCTGCATTCTCAGGTTTCCTTCGTGTTCTGAACCTTGCTATCCTCACTCGGTTGCTTCTTCAATCGGACATGGGCGTCATTGCTTTTCTTGGAATATTCTACGGCTACATGCAGTTCCTCGGCACTCTGGGTCTGGGTCATGCCTCTCCTCTTATTGTTCCTGAGGAGGAGGCAAATGGCAATCCTGGTAGAGTTAAGGGGTTCCTCAGGCGTTCTGTTGGGTTCATTGTTGTTTCAACTATCGGTATGGTTGCCATAGTCATTCTTCTATCCCCCTTCCTTACCATCGGGTCTGGAATATCCCCCGACCTCATCTGCTTCATTGCTATCGTTGCACCTTTCTCAGCTCTTGAGGCTTTTCTGGACTCATTCCTTCTGGCACGATACAGGATAAAGAAACTGCTGTTTGGCCGAGTAGCTTTTGATGTAACCAGAATCGCTGGCACAGTTGGCTTAGTGCTAGTCGGTACTGGCGTTTTTGGTGTTGTTGCTGGCTGGATGCTCGCAGAAATGGTTGCAGTTCTTGTGTTTGGGGTGGCAGCCATACGCGGACTTCAAATCTCTTCTGTGTCAATCCCAATGAAGCCCATTCTGGCCTTTGCATTGCCGAATCTAATCTTCCAAGCAATTGATGTGACAATCCAGAATACAGACAGATTGATTCTCCTTCATATTA
>JBHLND010000243.1:0-4758 GCA_048937485.1 Promethearchaeota archaeon | reverse complement strand
AGCTTCGGTGTCACTGGGATAGTTACGGGCCAATCTCTGAAATTTGGAGATGTTGAAATGCCCGAAGAGGTTGTTTCCAAACTCGGGGATAGCTTGATATCAGCTATAACGGCAGACCAGCCGGATGATAGCATGATTGATATTTTGGTTGTATGCAACACAGAATTGGAATACGACTATATTACTGCATGCAAACAACAGATTCGAGATTTAGCAATTACAGATTGCTGGGAATATCTAGGTGGTTTTAGAGCGAATGCTACGTCCAATGAAATTCTAAGATTAGCAGAAATGCCATTTGTGACGAGAATCGATGTGAACTCAAAAGGTACGCTGTGTATGGATACAGCAAGGTTCTATACTGATGTGGATTGGTGGACGCAAGAGAATCCAACCATTGATGGTGATAAGGACGGGTCGAAGACCTCTTACTCCAAGGATGACATAGTTGTCGCCATTCTCGATTCAGGCATAGATACAGGACATTATGATTTGGATGGAGGCAAAGTCATTGGTTGGGTAGATATCTGTGGAGATATAAATGGACAAACACATTCAATGCCGTACGACGACCACGGACATGGCACTCACTGTGCAAGTATAGCTGCTGGAAGCGGCGATGGATCATCAAGCTATCGAGGCGTTGCAAGATATGCAGCACTTGTTGGCGTAAAGATGGCCAAATACAATGGCTATTATGAAACAGCAGACGCAATTGCGGCATTCAATTGGATTATTCAGTATAGAAGTACTTTCGGTATAGAGATTGTCAGCTGTTCATGGGGATCCACAAACTATGGCGAGTATGATACGGTTGCAATGTATGCGGATCTTCTTGTTGAGAATTATGGACTCGTTGTATGTGTAGCAGCTGGCAACTACGGACCGGGGATTGACACCATAACAAGTCCAGGTACTGCAAAATATGTAATTACAGTAGGAAGGGCTACAGATCCTGGAGAAGGGGGGTGGTCGCTATACACCTCATCCAGTCGCGGTCCTTGTGATGATGGAAGAATCAAGCCAGACATTCTAGCACCAGGAACTGATATCAAAGCCGCGAAAAAGGGAACGACAAATCAATATTGGGAAATGTCCGGCACATCTATGGCAACTCCTTTCGTAGCGGGATTGTCAGCATTATGGCTGGATAAAGATTATAGTCTCAGATATCCTCCTAGTGATTATCATCCACACCCACGTGTTAAGAAATTGCTCATGGCGAGCGCGACTGACATGCCTGGTGATTCTGACCCAGGAGTGGATAATTCATTTGGTGCTGGAAGAATAGATGCGTGGGATGAGGTTTGGTTTTACAGCTCAGACGTGTCATCTTTGAGTTCGAATGCACCGACAGTTCTAACCTATTCATGGTATGAACATTCATATAGCCGCTATAATGAACCTCTCTGGGTCAACGATCCATCAGGAGGAAAAGACTGGTATAAAATATACTGCTATTCAAGTCTGTTCATTGCAATAACTGCAGACGGTGATCCAGACCTCATCTTACGAATATGTCTTTATGACAGGTATTTAGGATTCATAAAGCAAAGCACAGCAGGGAACTATAGGAGTATTGGGCATACAGCGCAGTATTCCGGAGTGTACTACATCCGGATAAATGTAGAGCAATACTCAGGAGACTACTATGACATTATAATAATGACTACTCCTTCCTAGGCCGCCACATATCAACTAATAGAGTGAATTATCTCTTGATTTTCACTCTATTTCTTCTTTATCCAATCTGGTTCGGAGGAATACTAGGAAGACTATATGAACAACTTATAGAAGTTTCATCAGGGAGACTTAGCATGCAACACAACGATTCTGACGATACTGGTAAACTGAATAATGTTGATGAAATAGCATTCGAGCTTAAAGGAAACACTCTACTAGTATATTGGCTATTGCTTAGACAGAATCGTCCCCACAGAGCACGTGAAATCCAAAGACTTGTAGGACTCTCAAGCTCTAGTCTCGCTCTTCATCATTTAGCCAAGCTTATTGAGCTTGATTTGGTCACAACTGATAGTGAGGGGTATTACATTATCAAACGGAAAGTAAGACCTGGTTTGCTTAGTATGTTTGTGGGAGCAGGCTACTTGTTTATTCCAAGGTTTGTTTTCTACGGTGCTTTTAATACTGCGCTTTTGCTATCATGCACCTACATATTTGGCTGGCAAATCGATTCAACAATCCTCTTGCTGATTCTTATCCTGTTGATTAATTGCCTTATTTTCTGGGCGGAATCGATAAGAATTTGGAAGCTTCAGCCGCTCTAAATGTTGCTCAGTGCTGCTCAAAAAATAGACTAATTAGTTAAATCATTGTTATATTATAAGAAGGAATTTGGATGTTGCCATTCACAGAAAATAGTAGATATGTCTTTTTTATCTTATCACTTGTTCTCCTAATTGGACTGATAATACCTATCACAGTAGTGCATGTTGCAGGATACCCTTCCCATCTTGCAGCATTAAGAGGGCAACCCATAGTTGATACCTTCTTTGCAGAATTGGTCGAATTGGAACCAGACCCAGTTGTCTTTCCTCAAAGGCCTGTTGTTGAGACGGAAACATCCATCAGGATGAGCTCCAACTATAATGATTTGGTGAAGGTGAATGAGAGTGGGGCAATTTCTGCGGCTCTTGGATTCATCTCAAGAATCTGGTACTTGTCAGAGATCAACTTCTCTGTCGACTCTGTAGATATGGGATGGACAAGACTTGATGATGGTCTGTGGATACTTAGATTCCTTGAGGATAATGTGCAAGTGTATGTGGATGTACACGCGATCTCAGGAAAGGTCAGCGGGTTCACTTCTGTTTGGTCTCCCCGTAGCGATTCGCCATTTGTACCGGATGCAGACGAGAGCCTCTTTGCCAGCCCAATGCAAGTAGAAGAAGTTGCATTCGATTTTCTGGAGCAATTCAACTACTCATTATCACCATACGCTCGATATGTTCTGCCAACTCTGGTCTATTCTCATGTCCACAATCATGATGTTTTTAGAATTTCCTTCTTCAATATGGTCAATGAATCATTGATTTGGCAAAATGGACTTCATCTCTATATCGATACTAATGCTAGTGCAATTCTAGAATTCATCTATAATTGGGTGCATATTGATGCCATTCCAACAGAGAATATAATCTCTCCAGAGAAGGCTGAGCGATCAGCAGTGAACTATCTAAGAGAGTTGGAAGCAGCAGTAGTATTTGAAATCCGATCAACGGTCTTGGTATTTGAGAAGATGTGGACTCCATCGGGCTACGAGTATAGGTTGGGCTGGATTGTATCTATCAATTCTGACAACATAGCAGCCATACACATTGATGCGAAAAGCGGAACTCCATATGACACAGCATGGTATGGATTGCTTGATGCAGAATCACCCGATAGCCCATTTAGTCTGAATGTCCCACGCCTCCCAATTAGTTTGGTAATTTGGATGTTCATGGTATCTGCACTCATTGGATTTGCAGTTTCACTAGCAGCAAGAAAACAGGCAAGACTCTCTCACATTACTTGAATCGATGCTTCAAATGGTTGTTTATCCAACACAGTTATCAACTTGGTTGGCTATGTGGTCGCTTGGAAGGGGTGATTTATCTGAGCTTGACTGATACCCTCCTTGATGACTTCATCAAGAGAGCTGAACATTTCGTAAAGTCAGTGGTGCTCGTTGGAAGCAGAGCTGAAGGTTCTGAAGGCGCAGACAGCGATATTGACCTCATCATTACAGTAGATGATATACCCACTGCCAAGAAGTTACGAGCAATTCAGCAGTCATTTCAAACATCGAAAGGCAGGCCTCTGCTGGACTGTAAAATCTATACAGAGCAGGAGCTTTCCGAAGCGAAGAGTGGTCGAGAGCACTTCTTTCTGTGGACCTGTATGCAAGTAAACAAAGTGATCCTGGGCCAAGATGTCTTGGCTGGCATCAAACTAGTTCCAAGAAAGGTAATCGATTTCCTTTGGATGTGCACAACCAATGTTGAGGAAGCCTGTAGGAAGCTAGAAGCACACATTGAGTTTACAGGCTGCTGCTTTAGTATCTATCATGCTATTGTATCTCTTTATTTCTCTGAGAAATTCATTCTCCATGAAGGAAAGAGTAGAGGAGCCAAAGAAGACTTCATCAAGTCAATTCTCGAAACTGAGTATGATATTATCCGCAGTAGATACTACTGGGTGACTAGCCATCTTCTTGATGCCCCTCCTCATGTCTTGAGAATTCCTGCAGGTGTTGATAAGAGATACAAGCAAAGAAACTATGGGGCGATGCTAAGCAGGACTGAAGCCGTACTCGATATTCTACATTCTAGGATTCCAATTGTGGTCAAAATGCTTGAGAGTCTTTAGTATCGAAACTTCTTGTCAATTCGCACATCTCCAGCTCAAGGAAACAAGTGATTTCACACCCTCCTGGATTCGAGCCCCACCGCTATCATTCAGGCCAATGACTGGAGCTCCAGCATCCATGGCCATTTCCATGACCTTGACGATCTTGTCACCGTACATCTCCGCCAATGAGCCGCCGAAGACCGTGAAGTCCTGGCTGAAGATGAAGACCTTCCTTCCGTCAATCTTGCCGTAGCCGGTGATAACGCCATCACCCAAGACCTTCTTCTCTTCCATTCCAAAGGCTGTTTCACGGTGGACAACGAACTCGTCGATCTCCACAAAGGAGTCAGGGTCCAGAAGCTTCTCAACTCGCTCACGGGCTGTATACTTGCCCGCCTCATGTTG
>JBHLND010000242.1:0-4765 GCA_048937485.1 Promethearchaeota archaeon | reverse complement strand
GCAATAGAGAAGGGCCAATTCTTGAACGGAGAGAAGATTTCCGACCTCTGGGTTGCTGCACGAGATAGAATCTATGGTGACGCTGTGGAGTGGCTACCTGATATGCGCTACTGGTGGACCTTCAAGCTTCACTTCTACATGCCAGTTCGTCGCTACTACAACTACCCATACGTTTACGCGCAACTCTTCGTCTATGCCATGTACAAACTCTACAAGGAGCAAGGCAAGGAGTTTGTGCCCAAGCTGAAGGCACTACTAGCCGCAGGATCAAGCAGAAGTCCAAGAAATCTTGCTGCTGAGATCGGTTTTGATATCACAACTGAGGAATTCTGGCAAAAGGGCATCGATCAGTACGCTGAATTCATCGATATGTTTGAAGAAACCATCTAGACTTGCAGCGGTGATGAGGGAATCCACTCTCTCATCATCCATTTCTCTTCCTACTTCATCCATCTGGGTATCTCACCAAATCGAATATGTGGTAGTTCATCTAAGCAAAATCCGGAGTTTGACCTTGTACAAGTTTGACACCAAAGCAAAACGAGAAGATGTAATCGCTCTTAGATGGCCCAAGGCTTGCCTGTCTTGCGGCTCTGACATGCCCGAGGATTCTCATCCGCGTTATGCAATAGTTGGTTTGTTCTATGTTGAAAAGAAACATACTCAAGTTCTTGTCAAACTCCCAGGGCATTTCTATACCTGCAACACTTGTTCAAGAGAGATATCCTCCCAAATTGGCGAGCCCTCACAAAAACCCTCCAAGCTTGAACAACTGGCTCTGAATCTCATGGATAATCCATGGAATGAATTCATCGAATTGACAAAACACGGAGTCGTGAAGATTCCAGATGGTTCATTCAAGAGCAAGCTCCAAGAGGCAAATCCAGACGCGAGTTTTGGCACAAAAACTTGCCCCCTAAGTCTTCTTAGACAGAGCCTTGAGCGGAATAGGGAGGTCTCTTAATGGGTTGTGCCGCGAGGGACCTTGCACCATCGGGAGCTATCAAGTTCGAAGTAGCATCCAAATGTCTTTTGCCAAATGAAGATGTTCGATTTGTCTGCGAAATCAGGGGAGGATTTCTTGTTCTGACCAATAGGCGAATTGTGCTATTGGAGGAATGCAGCTATCAGGATTATGAAATAGGAATAGTGCTACCCTTTGACTGCTATCATCTGCTTGCTCAGATTAAGCGAGATCAGTATCGAATAAGCGGAATCTCACTTGATAGGAATGGTCTGCTTGAACCTAAGGGAGCCGGGAATGATATTGATGTCAGACTTCCAAAGGTAAATCAGGAATCAAGCAAGTCCGACGTTCTTGATCAATTCCACTCAACAATGAGTCTCTTTCATGATATGTTGGAGAGTATTAGAGAAACTCTCGGAATTGGTCATATTATGCCTCAACCACATGACTACTCCTACTTCGACCAAGCGCCAAGGAGCCTTACAGAAAATGCAAAACTGGACCTGAACACGATTCTTGAAGACAAGCCAATATATCAGGAATTATGGAATGAAGCAAAGACGTTCCTAGGAAATTCCCCGTTTCTTCTCGAGGAGTCTTTAAGGGCTGGAGATGATCCCACAAATGGAGCTCTTTTTGCTGCTGGAGAGAAAGGCATCATCTGGATTCAAGGGCGGAAATCCGGCCGTTTCATTTCGAATGTTTTAGTTGACAAATTGGAATGGCCAAATATCAAGTGCCTTGTCTATCGCTGGCAACTTAAGAAACCAATATTCGAAGCCACTTATTCGCTCCAGAAAGGAATGAAGGATTTCAAACGCAATTTCATTTGGAATCCTCCAGTTAACAGAGATACTACTCGATATCAATGGCTGCTTCAAAAGCTGAACGGACCATGGATACTTGCAGATCTAATGTACAGGTATTCAGGAAATCCGATGCCTGCGTCATGTTCCAAGGTTTTAAAGGACAGCAACCTGCAACGTAGGCGTTTCTTCATGTAGTTCTCTATGTTGCATTCGTGCTTACCGGAAGCTTGGACAGAGTTCTTCACTTGTCATGTCGAAGCCTTTAATTTGGGACTGCAATCTGAAATCAATAACAGAGAACGCGAATTGGAATGGATGAATAAGCAATGTCCCGTGATGTTTTGAGCACAGGCCGCTTTGAACTTAAGGAACCCAAGAATAACCGTCATGAATTTTGGGTTGCCGAAGTACAGGGCAAGTACGTCACAATTAAGTTTGGCAAAGTGGGCTCAAAAGGCTATACTGCAACACGTGAATTCAATTCTCCAGATGAGGCAGATAAATTCGTAGCTTACCGGCTTAAGACTCAAATAGAAAAGGGATACAAGAGAGTCTAGTTGCCGTTTGTTTGAAGCATTGCGCCAAAGATGAGTGTCTTATTTGCTGCAGGAGTCGTTTCTTCATGCTTAACTCTGAGGAACTCCTTGTTCGTTTGGATTCCACAAGCATTGAGTTTCCAGAGGTATGCCCTATTTGCGGAGCTCCCGCCACAAGAAGAGGAATACTTCTGGCCTCCCTGAGAATTGGCTCGAATTCCAGCTACAGTCCACGATTCTGGGGAATGAGAAGGAGCAGGAGGCCTCCAACTCATATACGGCGAGGATTGGATATTCCTATCTGCGAGAAACATTACCTATCTGACTTGGCAAAGAAAAAGGCTAGAGTTCCTGCAGTTTTCTTTGGGGGAGTTTTCCTTGTCCTTCTCTTCTTTCTCGCTGTTAACATTACATTTAGATTAATGGATGGGGTTTTCGTTGATTACTACTGGTATGTCGCTCTTTTTGGAACTTTTGCCATTACTGCAGTTAGTCTCAACCAGATGGGATCAACTGTTCTTGATGACGCAGTATCAATTAGAAAAGTGGAAATCGGTTCTCAATGGATTGTTCTAAGAATCCGACACATGTGGTATTTCGAAAAGCTCCTTCAACTTAATCCACAAACCGCAAAGCGCGTTTCAATTGTTAGAAGGACGCAGTGAATGAATTTCTCGGCAAGATCTTGCTGGGAAAATCACATTATAATCCTCCAATAGTCTATTTAGGGCATTCAACTATCTAGAAGTGGTTATTTGATATGAGCTATGGTGAAGGAGGAAAAATGCTTGCGGGATGTGTAATCACCGTAGTTCTCTTGGGCTCCTTTTTGGCGGCTACCATACTATTTTGGAATCCTCCTTTTTTCCCTAGCAATGGGGTAACGACCACGACAACAACAGAATACGAGTACGTTGACTATTCCTTTAGCAACCATGAAACGAGTCCGGGGGATCCAATCACGCTGGACTTCAATATTAACTCAGGGAGTGTTGATGTTGATTTTGTTGATGACCCTGACTTACTATTCGAAGTTAACGTGACCGTGAGAAACGACACGGTGCTGGAACACGGTCCCCCAGATGTTGCTTACTTCAATAATCGAGTCTACTTCATCTACCAATCGTGCGAAGTTACTGTATCACTCGGAAAGGGAGCGACCTACGTTTTTGACTTCCATGTCAATTCGGGCAGTGCAAACCTCTTGATTAACGAGTTTGCCCACGTAGGCGATGTATCGATTGATGTCAATTCAGGGAAATTGGATTTAACCCTGAGAAGTGATTGCATAATACTTGGAAATGCATCTTTCGAGCTATACGTAAACTCAGGAATACTAGACGCTGATTTTACCATTCCCTCAGGTCTAGGTGCAGAATTCCTCGGGTATGTCAACTCTGGCGAATGTGATATTGTATCAACTTGGGAACTTGAATCTGCGTGCCATTATAGAACAAGCAATTACAATGCTTCAGCCCAGGTTCTCATAGTTACTGCAACTGTAAACAGCGGAATCCTAGATGTTACTCTCTTCTAAGCGTGACATGCGAATTCAAGTGTCAGAGTTGTTATATGCCTACACGGCAATATGCCTATAGACGTGGTTCTGGAGATCTGGCCAATCCATGGCATCACGAAGGGTGAAACGAACAGGTCGCTATGTCTTGAGCGAATCCGATAATAGCAATAGCAAGGAAGGTAAATTCTGGGAGGCCGAAGCAACTGGGAAATTCGTAACAATTCGCTTTGGCAAGATTGGAACTTCAGGTCATCGTGCAACGCGTGAATTCGGGAGCGTGGAGGAGGCTGAACGTTTCATGGCCGAGCGCCTCCTGAATCAAATTGAGAAGGGTTACCGTCCTGTTTAATCTGTTGTCTTGGCTCTAGCCAACAATCTTATCTTGAGGCACGAAGGACCCCTTTATTTATGACATCATTTGAAGTCAGGGAAGCTTGTTCAGATGACAAGGAATCAGTAACCAGGGTCTTGTGGAAAGCATTTGATCAAACCAAGGCTTTTGATGAATTTCAAAAGGAGGACTGGCTGAATCGTTGGAACAATCAGGAAGAAGAGGATTGGGCATTTGTGGCCGTAGAAGATGGCAAGTCTCAGGCAAATCTATGCTTCTTTGCGCATGAAGATAATGTAATTCGAGGAAGACCTCAACGCTTTGGAGGTGTCTGGGCAGTAGCCACCTCTCCAAACCAGAGACGACAAGGAATGATTCGTGAGTTATTCCGAGCAGCATTCCCAAAAATGAGGCAGGAAGGTTGCTATCTCTCAATTCTGGACCCTTTCTATGTTCCTTTTTACGAGCAATTTGGCTATGCATTGTCCGAAACATTCGCAGCGCACGAATTTACTCGTGATATCATGAAGAAGGTTGAGCGACTTGATGATATTACAAGCCGCGAATTGCTTGACACTGCTGAGTGGGAGAAGGTGGCCAAAG
>JBHLND010000241.1:0-4783 GCA_048937485.1 Promethearchaeota archaeon | reverse complement strand
AAAGAAGCGGATTCGCATCAGTGGCGTTCCAGACGATATTGAACCCAGATTCACCCTGCTCGTAAGCTATATCATTAGGGGAATTTACAATCGGCGGATTTTCGTCAGGCAGTACGGTCACCAATACGGAGTCGGTGCTGTTCTGGTAACTCCTGTCGACAAATGTGATGGTGAAATTATACACACCAATTGGAAGAGAATCAACATTCACTTCAATAATCTCAGCTGAAGAATTCCATTGGCCATCAGCAAATAGAGTTTCATTCTGCAGAACTTCATAGAGATGCGGGAAGTAATCATTGGCACGCCATTGCAGGACATTACCGGTGCTGCCAACCTCGAATACTAAATCTCCCGGGCTAAGTATCGAAGGGGGTGCTGAATCAACAAGCACCTGAGGATAGCGATCTACGCTACCTCCGGGTCCGGGGATAGGATACGTGCCAACACCACCATAGTCGTCCCAATAATTGCCTTGGCTTACATCATCATCCCAGAGATTTGCAGTTTCTTCATCATATCCGTTGGAAACGCCGTTCCAGCCCAACATATTGTCATAAATCGTCGCATTGCTGGCCCAGTAGGCAAGGCGGATGCCATAGTTTGAGTTGTCGTAAATCCTATTCTCAGTTATTTCAGCAAGGCCGCCTATGAAAGCCACTATTCCACTATAGCCTCCATGAATGGTGTTGTTACCTATTATCAGAAATACGAATTCCGAAGCTTCAATGCCAACCGGATTGTTATAGATTTCATTGTTCCGAATCTCCACAGAATCTGAGGTGTTGGATAGAACACCTATGTGGTTAGAGTTACGGATGATATTGTTCAATATTCTCGTTTCTGGGGAAAACATTAGATGGACCCCAAGTGCACAATCTTGGACAATTGCATTTTCCAAGGTGCAACCCGTACTAAAGAAAATCATTGGTCCTTGCCAAGTATCATGGAAGTTGCCTCCATCCACGGTCACGTTGTTGCAAGAAGCAAGAACTACTTGTCCGTACAAATCGCCATCAATCGTTTGATCAGAAAGTCCTCTGAAGTAGCCTAAGGGTAAGCCGTTGACGGTGTTGTTATAAAACGTGTTGAGGAATGAATCCTCGTTCATGGTCCAAGTTGAGAGGCCTCCACCCTGAAACGTGTTGTTTGCAAACAAATTGTACTGACACTCATAGAGATCTAGTGCAATTCCTGAGCATTGTATCAATGTATTAGCAACGATAGTGTCAAAGCAATAGTACAAAGACATGCCGCGGTCTCCGCTGTCTATATGGCAAGAGTACACATAGCCGTTGACTACATCATTGAAGTAGATTCCTGAGTCCCACTCATCCAGTGGCCTCAAATAGCAGTCCCTGATGATGAAGTATGCAGTTGTGGAAAAGATTCTGATGCAATACTCAGCTGTGGTGATATTGTACCCCTCGATAATGTAGGGGTTTCCAATCGACCCATCTCCATCCCAGTCTTCATCGAGGGCTGTATCTGCAAAGTCGACATCTCCATCTATGTAGATGAAGTCATGAAGCTCGTAGGCCAAATCACTGATAGGATTCAATCTCAATGAATCACTAGAAGCTTCAGAAACTGTATTGAAGAGCTGAACTGGAGCAGCAATCATCAATATGGACACAATGAGCAGGGATGCTATCCTATTTCCTTTCACCGTGGTCCTCCTCCACGAAGCAGACTTGACTCGCGAATGGACATCCTTGAATGTCAATTTGAATCAGAGCATGAAGCGTCATAATCTTTGCGCTTAAATCAGCTCATGGAGAGGATTGGCTTTCCGTTGCGCTTTAGATGGAAAATCCCGTCATTTGCTGTGCTTTATGCCATTCCACGACTTGGTCCTCTTCCAAGCCTAAGCTGAGCAAACCTGTAGTCTCCAGGCTTGTCGCGTGAGGACAATTCACGTTTGAGCTTGTCAAATTCCTTTTCGCAGTTTGCCTCTAGTTGGAACTTGGTCCATTTCAGTTTGATTTCTTTCTCACTGAAGGATTCTATGTCCTTTTCAGAAACAAGCAGATCGATCTCTGGCTGGACTCCTAGTCGCTCAAGGGTCTCTTCCCAGAAGCCACCTCCAAGTAGCATGAAAACCTCACCATTGTCCGCGAACCACGTGTCGACCACCTTTCCAATCTTGATTCCATCAGCATCAATGACACTGGCCTTGGATATATCGGACAGCTTCCTGTCATTCTCTCCAATAACGTCAAAATCAAGGGTGTTCATCAGCATGTCCCGATCAGCGCAAAGAACAATCCTTTCATCCTCAACAGCTTCCATCACATCAATTGTAAACAGTGGGTCATTATCCGGTTTTGCTCCAATCGACTCAAGAAACTCCTCTATCCTTCCGCCTCCAAGAACGATGAACTTGGGTGAGAGCTTGGTTCCCTCAATGTTGAAGATTAAGTCTATAACACGCCCGATTTTGGATCCCTGCGCGTCAAAGACAGCCTTGTTCTTCAAGTCGCTGCTTTTCATGTTGACACATTTCTTCATTCTCTACACCTTGGTAATTTAACAATGGTTAATTCATATAAAGATATCTTCTAAAGAACTTCTGACGTGTTGCCAATGATTCAATTGAAGATTCCTTGACTTTAGTTTGAGATACAAAATCAGAAATAAAACTAGTGCAAGAGCCTCCAGGGCTCTTACTTATGGGAAGATGAATCTAGTAGACTTCACGTGGACTCTGACGAAGTCGATCAGGCAGCTGCCCACCTTCACCGAGGACTTCCAACTCATGATCTCGTCCGTATCGACCACCATCACTCATTAGAAAGCCGGCCTTGGTTATGCCCCGCGCTTGACGTTCCGCTGCCCGCCTTGCAATCATACCCACAGTGCTTGGCACTGTCATTAGCAGCTTCTGCTGCGCCTCATCAATTGCAAGCAATATAGTGTCATCGCTCGATGTCCTTGTGGTCTCGTAAAATTGCGATTCCCCTGCATTGAACTCCAGATACCATGGCATTGAATTCATTTCCTCCAACTAGGAGTTTCGCAGAATGTTCTCTGGATGATATATTAACGTTATTTGGGTCTGCTTGAGCTATCTTTTGACGAATGAAACCAACTAGGTGGGCAGAAGATGTGCAGTATTGCAGTGCCTGCAGACAACTGCCTCTTCATGCGGCTCGGGTAGCGGCAGGGGAGCACCGCAGTTCTGACATTTTAGCTCCTTTAGCCCTGCTCTCTCCTCTGGTGGCAGTTCAAGACGGAATACTTTCTGTGCGATATCGCGTATTGTCTTTCCAATCCTGGCAGCAGCAGCCGCAACTGCGTTTGTTTCAGATTCATTCAAGGATCCTAAACCAACAGCTTTGAAAAAGTTGTCAATGGCCCGCCCTATTTTTCCGAAAATCGAACCTGCCTTCCAGGTAAGAACATCTGCTGTGTGTAATTCCATGAGACTGTCATCTGGATAGCCCGGAATCTGATACCCTCGCTTCCAATCTATCTTTCTGTCCCTAGTTGGTGAGAGCTGCTGTCCACAACTGGGACAACGGAGTTTCCATTCTGTCTTACCAAATAGCCAGCCTTGTTTGTGCTTTTGTTCACCAACATCATACCAGCACCGCTTATGTCCGGTCTTCTCACAGTTCGGACAGGAAAATAGGAAGTACTTGTCTGGTTTGGCTTGCATCGATTTCCCGGTGGGAAGAGATAGATAGGCAAGGTCGTTGGATGTGTTGTTCAGTAGAAACTTGCCACAGATAAAACACATCTTTCCATCAAACTGAGATAGTCTAGAAACTGGTATCTTCACCGAGCGCCGCCTCTTATTGAAAGAATCATTTCATGCTTATAGAGTTTAGCGACGAGGCGCAGGACAATTGAACATCTATTTTGGTGCAGTCATTTGGGAGCTTCGAGCTGGATGATGCGAAGGGCGGATATGGCGCCCATGAAGCACTCAGTAAGGGCTCCAAATGCTGAAAGGACAAAATAATAGGCACTTGAAGATGTAATAGTGACGTTGATTAGTAGGAACTGGAAACACAATACTCAGAGAGTGGGTCCTATGTTTGACCTGGTTCAAGAGCGTGACATTGGTGAAAAGCTGTCCTCACGGACAATGGTATATGTTGTGACGCACGCGGAAAATGACCCTGAAAATCCAAGCGAGCTATCTGAGAATGGCAAAACACAAGCATTTGAACTCGCTCGATCAAGAGTAGCTACTGGCGTTTTCACCATCTATTCATCAACAATGGGGCAAGCCATCTCCACAGCAGAAGCATTGAGAGAAGAATTTGGCGCAAACCTAAAGACCGCCAAAGAACTCATTGAGGTCCGTCTTGGAAAGGACCAACCAAGTCCTGAGAAGCTTATTGAGATACTTCCAAAACTTTGGGAGGATCCGGATTATGAGCCAAGCAACGGCGAATCATTGATGAATGCCCGGAAACGACTCTCAGATTTTATGAATCAGATAATTGGAAAGCACAAGGGAGAAGCCATTGCAGTTGTCACACATCCGATGATGGCTGTGCTTTTCCATACATTAGTGAGAGGCGGAATTCCAGACATTGCTGATTGGTTGGCCATGGGGTACGCATCCTGCGCAGCGTATGAGTATTCTAAGGACGGATGGAGTTTGGTACTCCCCTACGAAAACAGCTTTCTCACAACAATCTCTGTTGTTAGGGACAGGCTTCCTACAGAAGTCTTGGACTCACTTGACTCGCCATGAGCGGTACCAGGCATTTTAGGAAAAAGGTGTACTCGGGCCAAGAACGCAATCTTGACCCGAGGCTTTGTTGCT
>JBHLND010000240.1:0-4793 GCA_048937485.1 Promethearchaeota archaeon | reverse complement strand
TTATCCAATTCCTTGATGGCCAGACTTCTTCTGTCTGCCCACTATATTCACCATCCCAGTTGAATATCACTTCCCCTGTATAATTCAAAGGAAGCGTCCATTCAATGGTTGGCGGGTCTACTCCTCCCACCTCTAGGGATTGAATTCCCCTTGGTCCAACGATTACATTGCATCCGGCATTGAGACCAGTGGACAGCAAGAGCACAATAGTCAGATACAGCAAATAATACCGATTCCTGCACAATCTTCGTTTCTCTCTGAATCGATTACTCATTGAAAGAGCAGGGTATAAGCTTTGATGTGTGAATTGGGCTACATCGGCTACGCTTGGCTCCCGCTTACATTTTGCAACACTAAGAGCTTTGAGCAGGTTTCTTGCGAAGAACAACACACACAGTGATGATACTCAATGCAATACAGCTAGCTGTTATAATAAGAGGGGCAAATATAATGATGTAGAATTGAGGTGGGGGATGAACCAACATATACCCTCCACTATAAGCTACTGGGGGGGTGGCTATCCAATTGCCCAGGCTATCGTTAGCAAAGATTCGAAACCAGAAGAATCCCCCCTCAGATCTAACCCGGTTGGTCTCCCAATCCCACCAGACCCTGTAGGTATAGTTGCCTTCATAGCGCCCATATGTCGAATCTCCCTCAATGAGGGTTGAAGTCCTATTCATCCATCCATCGTCGTTCAATCCCTTGAACTGGTAGATTACCTCATCAACGCCATCAGAGTCATTCACCCAATTCTGGAATTTCCACACTTCTTCCGTTTGCCCAGTGTAGATTCCGTCCCACATCATTGTCCAGCCTGTTGTTGCATTCATGGGAATGCCATACCACTCGACTATGGGAGGGTCAACCCCTCCTTGGTCCAGTGTGTAGATTCTGTCAAAAAGCATGATGCCTACGCCATTGGCAGCTGGTAGTCCTCCAAGAAGTATTATGAGAACCATCATCAATGTGAACGACAAATGACCACGCAAGTCAAGAACTCCTCCTAGCTAGATAGGAATGAAACTTGGCTAAAAGGATGCATGTGTACTTGAAGGTACATTCAGTTTGGATTCTTTAGGCTGGAGACAAGGCATGCAAGATAGGTGGCGAAAAATCACCTAGACGCTTCAAACACATGACCTTTTCTCTCCTTCCCATCTTCGCCTCGTTTATGGCCTCCTCCATGAACGCTATGGCTTGGTCATAGGCTTTGCGGGGTACTGGAAATGGTACACCATCTTTCCCACCAAAGGCAAAGGTCATTCGAACAGGGTCGGACCATGATGGGGCATCCCCAAAGATGAGCTCGGATACTAGTGATAATCCCCGAATTGTGGCAGGCCCCATCCCCTCGATAAAAAGCAGACCCTCATAGCCCCTAGGTTGAGTTTCGTAAGCTGCTCGGACTGCATTCCAATCCATTCGTTTGGGAACGACCTTGTAGGACGGTAGATCCAAAAGCTGTCCATCACTCTCAATCCACGGGAGCAGGGTGGTTTCCCCGTAAGCCTTAATGTCTTCAAAGAGCCGTCGTATCCGTCTTGGCTCTTCTCTGACAATATCCAATGTGGTCTTTCTACATTTCTCTGATTCTTTTGCGGTCAGGTCAAGTGTGCTCTTCTTTATCTGACCTGATATCATGCCAGAATGCGGCTCTTCGATATAGCTCTCAATATCCTTGGAGGTCCAGTGGTATCTTCGAGCATCATTTGCCCTATTGTCCATACCCTGCTGAACTACTGTCCAGTTCTCCTCAGCATCCACGAAAAACACGTGTTGATAAAGCTGATATCCATCCTGAACTGCCGCATTGTCAACTTTAGCCACAGCCTTACTAATCTCGCCAAGTCCTGTGCCATCGAGGCCATAATCCTCAAGCGCTCTCAGTTTGTCAGGAACGCGCCTTGATGCAAGTCCCTTTCCACCAACAGCTACCATGTTATGCTTCTCCCAGTTTAAGGCCGACCTCAGAACTCCGCACGTGACTGTTGTGGAGCCCGAGCTATCCCAATCGTAACCCAGAGCGTTGGCCAAGGCTTGGAAGTAAACAGGATCTGCTAGTCTTGTTAGGAGCTCAGAGGTCCCATACTCGTTTACAATGAACTCTGAGATTGCACTGGCCATGGGTATCATACGCTTCACTAACCAGTGAGGTGCCTTTCCCGGATGCAGCTTGAGGTCTGCAACACCTGCTCTTTTCATTGAAGGGCCACCACTAATGTATGCGTGTATTCCTTAATTAAGCACAACAGACGACCGAAACTATTCAGCTTCAAGACTTTCAGAGAGCTTTTCTGATTCCATCTAGAGTTTCTCTAAGCTTGTTATCAGTCATCATCCCAAGGAACTTCTCTATAATCTCGCAGCCGTAGTCTGCACAATGGGCGCATGTTTCAACTCCACGATTACTGGCACAGTTGCGAACCTGACACTGGGCACAGAACTTGAAGTGTCGACCATTTCCCTTACAACCATCGCAGCTGATATCTGCTGGGTCTACAGGCCATTCCGGGGAACCCCATTCGTTTGCCATCTGCCTGCGAAGATCATTGTCATTTGTCTGAGTTGCCTTGTAGGCATTGCAGTCAGTACAAATAAGACCGCAATACGCAACCATTTGCTCTGTCATGGCAGAGTCCGAATGGAACCCAGAGTTATAACATCTTCTCGGAATTACCGAGTTGAAGGAAGAACTAGTCCTATCTCTTCAGTTTCTTGCTGCCTTCCCTTATTGCCAACTTGACCATCTTGTATCGATTCTTGTCTATGAATGTCCTAACCGATTCCGGCTCACGCTTACTGAGCTCACGCAAAGCCCATCCTACAGCTTTGGCCACAAAGAATTCTGAATCTGATAGGTGATAACTCACACCCCTAAAGATTCTATTAGCATACTCTTTCTTGTAGTACTTCTTCTTTGCGAGCTGCACGTAGGGCAGAATCGCTGCACGCCTTCTCCAGACATTGTCACTTGTCCGCCAGTCTGCGATCATGTCCTCGATTCTCTTGCTTCGAATCATGAGATTCCCAATAGATACAATGCAAAGCGGGTCCACTAGGGACCATGTATCAACAAGGTCCAGCAATCGAGATACTATCGCAATGGTTTCCTCGATGCTTCCCTCCTTCGAGTACTTCTCAAGAATCTCGACACCCGCCATTCGGGGTTCAAAGACAGGTTCTTGCCAAAGTCGCTCCACAAGAGCAGGTAGTTGCTCTAGGGGTACCCCTTTGATATGTTCCCGAGCAGTCCTTCGAATATGTGACACAAGAACTCCGTGAAACTCCAATTTAGAGGTCTTCATGTACCGTGCAACCATCGCCCCCTTCACAGGATCTTTCTGAGAAAGAAGATCTACAATGATTGCCCTTGCGAGACTCTCGGTCATATCGAACCGGGGAGTTGCTTTAGTTAAATGCTTGTTGGGCATTAGCGAGGAATGAGTTTTGCCTGCCAAGATATCCTTTTATTCGAAAAGGACGAATTGTTATACGCTGGCCTGTCCGGTAGAATTCTTCAGTAATTGAGTTGATAATGCATGGCTGAGACCACAGAATGGGAAAGTGCGGTTGATTACAAGAAGTTCCTCAGTACCGCAAGAGAGAACGTAGAGCTCATGAAGGCTCGTTATACGGATCTTATGCTGACAGAAGACGAGGAAGAGATGCTGAGAGGACTTCAGAATGAGATTCGCATTCTCGTTCTAGGGACAGATCGCTGTGATGACACTGCGGGGAATCTCCCCGTTCTTGCACGGATGGCCTCCATAACTCCAAAGATTAAGCTCAAGGTACTTGATAGCGACAAGCATGCGCGTTATCACCAAAACTTCAAGGTCAGGGGGAAGCGGAAAACTCCGGTTGTTCTCTTTCTGAGCACTGACCTCGAGGAGCTCTGCCGGTGGGTGGAGCGACCCAACGCCGCTTATAAGCTGATCAACGAGAAGACGAATCCTTCACTTGAGGGACGCAAGTCCGAGCTAAAGAAACTCTATAGTGACTCCCAGATTCTCCGGCAAAGTCTGGGCGAGTTCATGAACCTAATGATTCGTTCCGATTTCATTCTTGGACGGCACTAGGCATGCCGAGCTCACGGAAATTCAACTCGTCAGATGATCAGCACACAACTCTGTGTCCGAGATGCCATACGAATCATATTAATCGGATATTTCCAAGATGGTCGCGACTCAAAGGACTAGAGATGTTTGAATGCATATTATGCAGCAAGAAGTTCTACAAGAGAGGCGTGGATGACTACCGGCCCACTTTTGAGAACCGCTGGTAAGTCTTTGAGCACACTTTATTTGGCGAATACCCAACATAAATCTGTGATTCAAGGGCGAATATCAGTGAGGCTATATAGATGGCTCTGACCCCACAGCAATTGAGATACCCATTCTCTAATGAGGCGAGAGATGCATTATTCAGGATTGCACGGGACATCAGGGTGCTCATTGATGAACTCGAAAGGCCAAGAAACAATGAGATTGTTAGACAGGCCGAGGAAAGGGTGTATGCAGCATTAATGCAGGAGGAGCTTAAGCTACCTGACCCCTCCATACCCGAGTCCATATTAGTCTACCAAGCCGCGAGATTGATTGTGGAAAAAATAGGCGAACCCCGCTTGAAAGAGTATCAAGCAGAGGCCGAATCGAAAGCTGTCAACAAGTATTTGGCCAGTGAGAGTGATCGCTTTGCTATAGACCTAAGTCAGACTGCTTTTGGATGGGCAGTAGAGTCCACAGGTAGTCAAACCCAAAGAGCTAAGCTTCCGATTATGTTGAGGAGCT
>JBHLND010000239.1:0-4801 GCA_048937485.1 Promethearchaeota archaeon | reverse complement strand
TCGGAATCCGCATTACTTCGTTATCAAACCCCTACTTCATGAGAATGGAACTCACTGGGTCATTGACTTACCCCCTCTTTCAATTAATGGTACCTGGGAATTTTGGATAGAATCCTATGACTGGGCTATGAATGTAGCTTCAAGCTTCTCGCAGTCAATTGACTACTCTTCTGTCTTGCCGCGGACAATAGACCCATCAGAAACCTTGCTCGTAGCAGTAGTTTCAAGTGCTGGTCTGGCGGCCGCCACAGTTGTGCTGGCAGTGCTATACGACCGAAGACGATTGGCCTCTTCGGCCTAGTTTCTGTCAAGGATTGCAAATAAAGCGAGGATACGTTTGATGTTTGACGTATATCAAACAATTTATATGGGGAAGCTGGAGTTCGAGAACTACAGGTGAGTGAAAAGCAACCATGTTCCGCTACGCCATCAAGAGAGTTGCACGGAGCTATAAGCTATTCATCGCACTCACAATCAGTGTGCTTGTTGCTTCCTCCTTCTTTGCAAGCACGAACGTTGCAGCTGACTTGTTGGCGAGAGACGCACTGGATGCCAGTATCGATGGCGTAGTTTATGATTTCATCATTAATGATCGCCAGGGATCAAACTGGACCGAAGAAACATTCGAGAATATTGAGGCCCAGCTTGATTCAATTTCCGAGGTAGTTGGTCATTCTCGCACATCATGGGTTTCTCTGAACTACAACAATACAGGCACGGACTTCAATGTCATTGGCGTAGAATGGGACTCAGATATGACAACAGGGATGACCCTGCAGGCCGGGCGGAGCTCGCTTGGGCCAAATGAAACCTATGTTTTAGGAGGGTCGAGAAACGAATCGCTCTTCCAGATTGATGATGTTGTCACCGTTCCAATCACTATCTTAGCATCAAACGGATCTTTCTTTAGAATTGAATGGAACCTAACAGTAGCCGGAGTTGTCTCTGTTCCTGAAGAGCAAAGATACGCCATGCTTCAGAACCCAACGCCAGGAATACTTCGTGGGGCCTTTGGCATCTCACTCGAATCACGCTACAATATCCTTCTTGTGGACTGGAATTCTACATCACGTGTGATGCTTGACTCCTTCGAGTATCCTGATGCGGGAAGTGTTGCTGGAGTATTGAATAGCATTCACCTCAAACTTGACCGCGAACGAATAATCGATCCATACAATATCGAGGCCTCCATTGAGAGAGTCCAGGATGTTCGCGCGATTGTGCTTGAACGTGTACAGCCCTACGGTGGAACTGTTGAATCAACATTGGAACTGCCGCTAATGCTGTACATGGTCACTTCCCTTCTCATGAATCTCCAGTTTATTGGGCTCTCGCTTCCGATATTCTTCATGGCATACTTCACTGGCACAATGGTCAGTGACGTCAGTTTCAATCTGCGGCGAAGAGAGATTGGGCTATTGCTGACCAAGGGTTACAGGAGACGTACCATTCGCAATATGTTCCTTTTTGAGGGTGTACTTGTTGGTGCAATATCAGGTGCAGCGTCAATCTTTCTGGGTGCGACTGTAGCATATTTCACAGTTCAGACCCGTCTTGATTACTTCACGGTTCTTAGTGGTAATGTAACATCGATAATTCTCTCAATAATGCTGGGAATGATTCTGGCATTAATCTCGGTATGGCGGCCCGCCAATCGAGCTGCAAAACTTGAAACCCTTGATGCACTGAGGCAATATGTCTACGTGGAAGAAACCTCGGAATACAAACGATTACTTCCTACCATTACTTTCACATTGGGAACCTACAAGCTTATTGTCTGGATACTTGGTATCAATGTTAACGAGCTAATCACCAGTTTGAGTCTGGGAAATCTTTTCTTGGCAATTGCAGCTGTTGCATGGATTGCTGTTGACAATATTCTCAATTACCTTGGGCCGCTGTTCTTTCTTTATGGTGCAACCAAGATATTCATGAGAGGATCCTTGCGATTTCAAGAGGCAATCGTTAGCGGTGGGCAACGCATCTTTGGCGCATTCGGGCGCCTTGCCACTCGTAATATCAAGAGAAACCCAGCTAGAAATGCAGCTCTTGTATTCATCGTCGCATTAATTGTGTCATATGGTGTGTTCACGATAGGTAATCTATACACTCAATTCGATCAAGTAGAGAGAAATGCAAAGTACAACGTTGGGGCGGACCTCCGTCTTGAGCTCGAACCAGGTGCCAATCTCACTGACATTATCTCCAACGTGACTGGACATGACTTGGTTGAGTCTGCAACCACTGAGTATCGGCTAACTATGCTAGCTGGCGACTACAGATTAGATGCTAGAGGTATCACACCAGAAGAATGGATTGAAACAGCTTATTGGGAGCCAGAGTGGTTCCTTGGTGACATCGGGGAGATGATAGACAGTTTAGGGAATAATGAAATTATTCTTTCAGTTGAAACTGCAAAAGACCTTAATCTAGAAGTAGGAGATTCGGTTTCAGTAGGAGTTCCCCTATCGCAGGAGGTTCAGCCGCTTCAAATTATTGGACTCATTGGCTTTCAGTCAGTTCTTGCAGAATTCATTGAGGATTTCGGAGCCTCATTCGCGGGTAGCTACCCATCCTTTGTTAGTGAGCAGTTCTTGAATGATTCAAACTACAAGATTTACTCAACAGCTAACATCCTGATCGATACGGCAAACAGTGTGAATGGAACTACTCTGCAGGCTGAGTTTGGTGAAACACTCTCAGGACTGGCGCAAACATATTCGGTCACATCTGAGCTGAAAGACTACTATGAACGACCGATTCAAAGAGGCCCACTACTCATCCAAGGTGTTGCAATCGTCTTTGCTATCATTCTTGGAATGGTTGGAACAGGCATTGTCATCATCCTGACGCTCAGAGAAAAGGAAGCTGAAATTGCATTATTCTCAGTTCGTGGATTCACAAAATGGCAACTCTTCAAGACACTCTTCGCAGAAATGATGGTGATGGTGTTCTTCTCCCTTCTACTAGGGTATGTGGTGGGAATCATCCAGATTTTTGGAAACGTGAGTCTGATTAATAGCAGTGCCACAGGTCTCATACGTTCTCGAGTAATACTAGCTGGAATGGCAGGCTATTGGATGCTTGCGATTATAGGAGTTGTTGTACTTTCTGCAGCAATTCCCGTTTACATGACTTCCAGAAGGCCTGAAGCAAAGGTGGAGGTTCTTAGGAAATAGGTGATGATTATGACTTCGTATATCGAAACGACTGATCTAGTCAAGGTCTACAAAATAGGTAACGTTGAGGTTCAGGCTCTAAGAGGCTTGTCTATGTCTGTTGATGAGGGAGAGATGGTTGCCATCATTGGCGCTTCAGGAAGTGGCAAGACAACTCTGCTGAACATCTTGGGCGGCATAACTAGAGCAACAGCAGGACTGACCTTCATATCAGGTCACGATGTAACAAATGCAACACCAGCGCAGTTGGGAGACCTGCGGAGAAATATTGTGGGGCACGTCTTTCAGCAGTTGAATCTTATTCCTACCCTCACCGCTTTCGAAAATGTGGAACTGCCCATGCTTGCTGCCAAAGTGCCAGGAAAGCAACGAAAAGAACGTGCTGAGATGCTGCTTGCCACAATGGGGCTTTCTGATCGCATGAAGCATAAGCCCGACGAACTCTCCGGAGGGCAGCAGCAACGTGTGGCAATCTGCGCAGCTCTTGCAAACGATCCCGACGTCTTGCTCTGTGATGAGCCCACAGGGGATTTGGACACAGCAACTGGTGCTATCATTGTAGACTACCTCCACAAAGTCAACAAGGAAATGGGTAAGACGGTCTTGATGGTGACTCATGACTCATCCATCGCTCGGCAGTGTGACCGCATATTCAGAATCCAAGACGGTCGAATCTTATCAGTCCAAACGCCAACGGCAGATGACCAGACGTCAGCGGTTTCTCGTGTTGATATGGTTCGTGAGCGGATAAGTGAGATCAAGGCAGAGATATCACGTCTTGATGACCGAGCGAAGACTGGTTCAGTTGACATGGGGGCCTTCGCTGAGCAAAGAACGAAACTGGCAAAGAAGCTTCAGATGTTCGAAGAAGAGCTTCACCGACTTGGATTATAGAGTACCAACTACCATTGCTTGAATCAAAAGTCCTATTCTTAAGGACTCGGAGCAGAAATCATGCTAAGACGGTTTGACTCAAACGAATTTGAAAAACAGAAAGAAGTCTTGCTGATAATCAGTGAAAGCTGGGCACAGGGTCAGATCTCAGCAGAAGAGATGCTTGGGAGAATCACAGAGTCCTTCAATGAAGGTCAACTTGAGGTTCAAGGATACTATCAAGAATCAGATGACGCCTTGCTTGGCGCGATTTTCCTTGGTCACTCCTCGAATAGGATTACCTGGATTCATACCGATGAGGAATTGATTGGAGATGAGGAGACTCTCGATCGCGTTGAGAGTAGTCTCCTCGATTATGGCGTTGAACGACTAAGCGAGAATGGAAGACCAGTAGGAATTGGTATGCCATTTCTGAACGAAAGACTTGTTTCCCGCATCTTGAATCTTGGTTTCGAAGTTTTCGATAGAGCTGGAATGGTCATCGATAGCGATGCGATTCTATCACTTGAAGATCCGCCGCTCACTTCAGGATACTCATTCTCACGATATGACCCTGAGAAACGTGCCGAAGTCGCGAAACTAGTGCATGCATCAAACATGGAAAGCATAGACCTCAGTGTATTTCCGGAGTTCTTCACAACCGAAGAGGATTGCGTGGCTCTTATTGAGCGTATTGAGGACAACGTTTACGGGACCTATAGTGCTGAAGGCACTATAGTCCTTGGAAA
>JBHLND010000238.1:0-4826 GCA_048937485.1 Promethearchaeota archaeon | reverse complement strand
AACAGACCCTGAGTTTCAGGATCTCAAAGATGGACGAAAACGATTTGTAATGTACAAAAGGCTCAGAAAGGACGAAAAATCTTTGAGTGACACGCGCAGTTAATTGATATATTCCTGATGCTGAAGATTAGGTGGCCTAAAAGCATCTGTTTCAATGCCACCGAAAACGTTGATAAGAATCAAGGTTGCGAGAAGCCGGACTAAAGGACGGACGCATGCACAGACACAGATGTGTGGAACCTGCGCAAAGTACACGAGGTAAGACTATGAGAAGAGCTCTTGTCCTTGCTACCATTTTAATCATCACTATCCTTGCGGCAACCCCTGCAGCTCACATCATAACGAATTCAGTTGAAAGCATCGACACGAGTAATCTTGCACCCGATAACTTGCGTCATTTGGCTTCAGCAGGCGGCATGGGAAATGACGCCAACTCAGTTCTTTTCTTGTCAAGGACATTTACGAATAATCAAACTAGTGTCAACAATACCTATGGCTGGCCTTCCAACCATAACTCAACAATAGATCTAACTCAGTATCATGTTTCAGGCTGGACTCTGTATAAGGCAGATATGAATGTAAACACAATTACTGCATCTGTAGAGAGAGAGTCAATTGGAGTCGCCTCAGCTTCACCGTTTGACCAAATATTCCGCATAGAAGAATACAATGCACCATATACGTATGCAATGCTTGCACAGGGATTTTACAATCAACCACATGCAGGAAGATTAGAAAATTACTCAATACCGTATGCAACTTCGGATTACAACGCAGCCACCCGTGGAATACCGTATATGCTGATTGTATCAGATTATACGGATAACTCATCAGGATTAACAACTCCGGTGGTGATGGACGAACACGATTCCGTGTTTGAATACCTGACAGCTGGAGGAGAAAATCAAATCCTTGGCGCATCAACAATATACTATGTTTATGCAAATGGAAGTGAATTACACCCGGACATAACCTTTTCCACATATCCAACAATCTACTGGCGAAATCAAAACAGCGCAGGTAGTTTCACAACAACGAGATGGAGTACCGAGTTCATGGCATGGAGCTCTCCCGCACTTGAGGGGCTTGTTTGGTATAGCTATACTCCATGGAACCAAACATCAAATTCTGCTCTTCAGTACACAGATGCTACAAGCATTGGCTTGAACTTGAATGGTGTTGCAGCCTCAGGACTAAAATGGAGTACGTCTTCTGCAACTAACATCTCATCATTGCTGCTTGAAACAACCCAGTCGGTTGATATTGATTACAATCTTACACTCTGGTACAAGAAGGACGCAACAGCCAGTACAACATGGAGTGCGTCAAGCTCGGGCAGTCTTATTGAGTGGAATGCGACTATTGCTACGGCATATCCAAGCCCTAGTGGCGATTTGGATAGGTATCTGAATGTGTCCGTTCCGCTTGACTGGGTTTCAACGGGGGTGTACAATAGCACCAATCCCTCCACGAGTCATACAGAGTACACTAGCACAAGTACATCTGTTCAAACTATCACCTGTTCCAATATGGCAGATGAAACGTGGACCTTTGCCTTCACAGCCTTCAACTACGTGACTGACATTCGAATGTATGATTCCTCAGATAGTTCCAGAATATGGACTGAGGCTAGCATACTCGTTGACTTGGACATAGACGTAAGAATAGAAGATGGCAGTTCTGTTAATGTAACCACTGGCAGCACCAACCTCACAGCATTGCATGAAGGAGCAACCGTCCATGCCCCAGCCCTAGATAATCCAACGGGATCGGGCTCCAGCTTCCTTTGGGACATCAGCGCGGAATTGGACAACGGCACCTATACAATTGAGGTGTTCTGGACAGATGGCGACGAAGCAGGTTACTTGACAAAAGAATTGACTGTCTTCTATGAAACAACTCTGACTCCAGCAAGCAGCGCAATCCAAGCAAACACGGATGATTCATTTCTACTAAGCGTTCAGTTTGATGATGACTTCAATTCCATAGGAATAGACACGCCAGATGCAGTGATCACCTATTCATTTCTAGCCACGATTAATGCAACCCTAACCAGTGATGGCGGCGGTCAATGGACCACTACTATTGACACCACCGGCCTGGAGAATGGTGTCTTTACTTTGACCGTGTACGCTGAAGGATTCGCGATTGAGAACCAATCGGTTGCAATAACAGTCACGTTGACTCATCAGACCAACCTTCAGCTCAGCTGGGTGTCAAGCACATTTGATTGGACGCAGAGCGATGTCTTCTATGTGAATTACACATTAACACGAAATGGATCACTAATCCCTGATGCAACACAGCTTATCATCGAAATAAATGGGAATCCACTCATTCTACACGGAGATAATGGCACCTATTGGATTGCAGTGAACAACACCTTTGATCTTGGAGTTCACTCCATTTTCGTTAACATTAGTAAGAATCTGTTTAATCCTGTTTGGGACTCAAGTGCATCGTTCACCATCACAGAAGCAAGCACTTCTCTTACAGTAAATTGGAGCCCAGTTAATGTAACCGTGGAGTACACGAGCCTACTGAATCTAACGGTGGATTACACGTATGCTGGAGGTGATGTCCCCTCCGCATCAACCGAGGTGAATGTTACGATTAATGGTGATACCTACGGCCTCGTGTACAGTGGTACTCAATGGGAAGTATCTATCAGCGCCTGGGAACTTGGACCCGGAGTCTACATTGCTGATATTATAGCTTGGCTATACGGTTACCAAGCTCAGTTCAATACAACATTCAACATCAATGTGACCGTTTCCACCGGCATTGTTGTCATACCATCGTGGTTCACCAATACAACCGATTATGTCACACCGAAGATGCTTCAGCTCAATATCACATATGCAAACGGAACAGCTGTAACAGATGCCTTGGTGACTGCAACCATGGCAGGAAGGGACTATTTCGGATCTCATATTGGTGCAGGTATCTATAATGTTTCCATTGGACCACTACATCCAGATGTGGTGCCACTGGGCCCACAAAATGTTGACCTCCTGATCACAAGGACTGGGTTTGGAGACACATCTAGCTCGGTTACGCTTACAGTGAATGAAGCTGCATCAACTCTCTTGGTAACGCCTCCTGTAGCAGTAGCGTACTACGATGAGCAAATTACCTTCGACATTTATTATGAGCTGCTCAATGGGAGTTCCATTGCTGGAATATGCACCTTTGACATTGACGGAAATACCTTCTCACCGATCTGGGCGATTAATCATTGGAGAATCACTGTTCAAGCAAGCAATCTCGGGGTGGGAATCCATCACCTAATCATCAATACCACAGACTACGGTTTCGAGGCGCAGTCATATGAGGATGACATAACAATCAATGCGATTCCAACAACTGTTCTTGTGATTGAGTCACCTTCGTTATACGTTAATTCGTCAATTGTCGTCAACATCACATACCAAAGTGCTAGGATACCTACACTTATAGTTCCGGATAATCTCACAGCTTCTTGGGCAGGTCAATTCGTCAGTTGGGAAACTGTTATTCCAGGAACTTTGAGAGTCATAATTCAAAGCAATGGAGTTCACGCAGGAGCATACTTCTTGGATATAACAGTAAACAAAACAGGTTATGTCAATACAACTACGCAGTGGATTGTACAAGTAAACCCAGTTCCAACGAGCATATTGATGCAGGCGGGAGGGTATGAGGAATGGGAAAACGAAACTGTATCTATTTGGGTCTGGTTCGAGGATGACTTCCACACGGTGTATATTCACTGGGCAAGTGTGAACGTGACGTTTGAGGGAGTTGCATATGAGGCAACCTTTGACGATGAAAGCAGTAGATATCTAGCTACGATATTCCTTGACAGCTCCTTGTACGAGCCAGGAGAATATACTGTAGCAATTGATGCAATTGCCGTAGATTGTGTAGTGGGTAGCGAAACTGCCACATTGACGATCAATGAGAAGCACCAATATACTCTGGAACTCGACGTTGCACAGGAAGTTTCTGCTGGAGGAACTCTGGGAGTAACAGCTAGTCTAACTCTTGATGGAACTCCCGTAAATGCAAAAAGCATCTTCGTTTACGCACAATTCAATTTCTCTGGAGTCCTCTCGGATCCAGTACGCAAGGTGGCAGTCACCACAGCAGACGGTACAGCTGACATAAACTTTGACGTGCCATCAAATGCGACTGATGTGATTGTGTGGGGCGTGTTCGAAGGCAGCAGGACTGAATGGGCAGTGATAACTGAAATCCTTGCTGTGAATGTTGTACCGGCCCCTGGTCTGATTGAGATTTTAATTTCGTATTTGAGAGACTGGCGATTCGTGCTTCTACTCGTCATCGGTTCTGTGTCTGCAGCAGTAGTGTCTGTCTACAGAAGAGAACTTCAGCCAAAGAAGTACGCTGCTATGAGTGCTTTGGATAGGCAGCTTAGCAAGTTCAGGGATTTGCTATCTTTGCAGCACTTCCTTGCTGTATACCTTGACCGTGGAACCTGTGTATTCTACCATCCATTTGGTGAACAAAGGATTCAAGCGGATCTCATCAGCGGATTCATTGCAGCCATAACAAGTGTCTATGGAGAAATCAAGGGCACAGGTGTGGCGGGCCAGCTTGAAGAAGTGAACTATCAAGGTCTCAAACTCAATAGCTACAGTGGACGCTTTGTAATAGGAATCCTGATTGTTGAAGGGGACATGACGCCGTTGCTACGAGAACGGCTACAGTTCTTTGTTGAAACCTTCGAAGACCAATACGAGGCTGACTTGGAGGGCTGGACAGGTGTTGTTGATTGCTTTGATCCTGAATGGATAGTGTCAGGCCTACATGCCACTTTCAAC
>JBHLND010000237.1:0-4834 GCA_048937485.1 Promethearchaeota archaeon | reverse complement strand
CAGGAGTGAAAGGTGTGGCAAGTGCTGCTCTAGCTGCGATTTCAGTTGGAATAATCACCTCGTATGAAGTAGAAGGATACATGACTATAACCAGAAATATTAGCTCAATCGTCTTTATCGTGCTGATGATAAGCCTGTTTCTCCAAGGAATGACTACTACCTACCTCGCAAAGAAGCTTGAGCTGACCGAGAAATTGGATTTGGCTGAGGAGATATCTGCTCATAGAGATGCGACAAGACACGCACTCCTCCAACTCGTAGATATGTATACTGAGGGAAATGTTCCCCCGGATCTCTACATACGATTGAAAGCAGAATTGGAGGAAGAAATCTACACGCTTGAGGATGACTTGAGAAAGATTGTGACCGACCGCAGAGCAAGAGAACAAGAACTTGAAGTACGAGAAGCAGTCCTTTCTCACAAGCTTTCCTACATGCAATCGGAGTACGAGAGTGGCAGACTCTCAGAGGCAGCCTATGAAGAAGAGAAGAATGATCTTGAGGCTGAAATCGAAGATGTTGTTATGCGGTTGAAGCTTGCACAAGAGGGAAAGAAGGTTTAGAGTGAATTCTATTTCAACAGATTTTGTCGCAAATCATCCATAGCCTTCAAGTCTTACAAAATAGTATATCAAGAGCGAATGTTACGTTTGACCATTCTAGCAGCGGAGGAATTCTGATGCCGGACCCGCAAAAACCATTCAAAAAGGGAAAACCTGTCCACCCTACTCTACACAAAACCATAAGGCCATTCAAAGAGTTCATGAAGCTTGAGGCTTCAGGCGGAACCTTGCTGCTTATTTGTGTAGGAATAGCCCTTCTTTGGGCGAATTCTCCTTTGGGGTGGACTTACGACCTTCTGTGGGAAACCAGATTCTCAATCGGTCTTGGATCTTCGTTGGTGGAAGGTCCCATTGTTTTTTGGGTTAATGATTTTCTTATGGCTGTCTTTTTCCTCCTCATAGGCCTTGAGATAAAGAGAGAACTCTTGATAGGATGGCTTTCAAAGAAAGAGCAGTCCATTCTCCCAATAGTTGGAGCAGCAGGAGGCATGATTGTTCCAGCACTTATCTACTCTGTTTTCAATCCACCGGGGTCTGCAGGGTCAGTTGGATGGGCAATACCAATGGCCACGGATATTGCGATCTGCCTGGGAGTACTGGTATTGTTTGGAGATGCGATACCCACAGCTCTGAAGATATTCCTTACGACTCTGGCGATTGCTGATGACATAGGAGGCATAGTCATCATAGCACTTTTTTACTCACACGGCCTGCATTTCGAGTTCCTAGCACTTGCAGCGATAGTAATGCTGCTTCTTATTACAGCCAACAGACTGGGAGTCAGGCTAATTTTCCCCTACATTGTGGGGGGAGTGATTCTTTGGGTGGCTTTGCTTTTCGGAGGGATACATCCTACTCTTGCGGGGGTCCTTCTGGCGGGTACAATCCCTGCAACGACAAAAATAGACTACCAAGAATTTCAGGAAATAAACTCGCAGATGCAGCAGAGACTGGAGAAGATAGTGAGTACTGACCCAGAACATATAGATTTCAAATACTTCATCTACACAACTCAGACCTTGGAAAAGGCGTGTCATGACGTTGAAGCACCATTGCAACGCATAGATCTATTACTAGCACCGTGGATTGCGTTTCTTGTAGTGCCAGTCTTCGCACTGGCGAATGCAGGGGTGAGAATACAGGGGAATTTTCTCGAGATGGTTGGAAATCCAGTAGCTCTTGGAATTATTGTGGGCCTTGTTGTTGGAAAACCACTCGGGGTTACCTTGTTTATTTGGATATTCAAGCAGTTGGGTTTAGTGCAGTTCCACGGGCAGATGACCTGGAGTCTACTCAGCGGAGTGGCATTGCTGACTGGAATTGGTTTCACCATCGCACTATTCATTGGCGGGCTTTCGTTCCCAATAGGAGTTAATCTCGAATCAGCGAAATTAGGAATTCTGCTGGCTTCACTACTATCCGGGACACTGGCGATTTTGAGGATTAAATCCGTACTTAAAGCTAAAACGGATATTTCGGAAAAGTAATCCGCAGGTGCAAAATCATGTGATGTTGAACCTGAGTTCAAGCAACAGAACATGAGGTATATATGCGAGCCGCAAAAAGGATTCCTTCGCAAATGGAGGATTCTCTTGGATGACCGTAAGGGAAGAGATAGATAGCATACCGAACTACGCAGAATGTCTGGCTGGTCTGGGAGCAAATCCTGAGGGACTCACACGGCAAGAAGCAGCCAGTAGACTAGACGAATTTGGCCCAAATGAACTCGCTCTCTCAGAGGGGAAGAATCCCATTATTCTATTCTTGCGGCAGTTCAATTCTCCACTAGTTTACGTTCTAATCCTAGCGGCTGTCATCTCCATTATTGCGGATCACGCTATAGACGCTGTTGTGATTGCCATCATTCTGGTTATCAATTCCATAATTGGTTTCGTCCAGGAATGGAAAGCAGAAAAAACCATTGAATCGGTGAAGCAGCTTATTGAAGAGAGGACTTTCGTAATTAGAGAGGGAGAAGAACGAGAAATCCTGTCGAGAGAGATTGTGCCTGGAGACCTACTACTTCTAAAATCAGGAGAAAGAGTTCCTGCTGACGGCAGAGTGCTATTTGAAAGAAATCTGCATGTTGACGAGAGTCTTCTAACAGGGGAAAGTGTACCAATAAAGAAGGATGTTTTATGTCTCATACAAAATCCTCACTACTATGAAAAATCAAACCAGGTCTTTGCTGGCTCCTATGTGACTGAAGGAAGGGCAAGAATATTCGTAGAGAGAACTGGTGACAATACTACCCTGGGAGAGATTAACCGAGAATTAGCTAGCGTTGAAAGAGAAGAACCAACGGTAATGATTCGACTGAAAAGGCTTAGCATATTCTTTCTAGTGGCAGCGCTCGGATTTGTTGCTCTGAATTATATGCTTGGAGTTTACAGAGGAATAGAAGCTACGGAACTATTGCTATTCTCACTCTCAGCATTGGTTTCTGCAATCCCCGAGGGTTTGATAGCTATTGTAACAGTTGTTCTCTCTGTTGGAGTATATCGACTCTCTCAGAAGAATGTGATTGTAAGAAACCTTAGCGTGGTTGAAACGCTAGGTGTTGTCAATATTATCTGTTCTGACAAGACTGGGACACTTACTAGGAATCAGATGATGCTGAGACGGATATTCACTCCAAATCACATGTATGAGGTGAGCGGATCTGGATTCAATCCCGAAAAAGGGGGCATCTTCCTTGAAGGATGCGGACCGGAGGGTTGCCTAAGGACTCCTGGAGTTGAAGTGGAGCCTGACGAGTCAAAGAGAGTTCCTATAAGCTCTGAGCAGCTTGAAGAGTTCCCAGATTTGGAGATACTGCTCAGCTCATTGGTTCTGTGCAATGACTCCGATGTATATTCAAAATGCTTGGTTGAAAATGATCCAATCCGGAAGTGTACAGGGGAAGATAGAGTCTGGAAGATTAAGGGGTCGCCCACAGAAGCAGCTCTGCTTGTTGCTTCCGAAAAGG
This sequence comes from Promethearchaeota archaeon, assembly GCA_048937485.1. Classification (GTDB taxonomy): domain Archaea; phylum Asgardarchaeota; class Thorarchaeia; order Thorarchaeales; family Thorarchaeaceae; genus SMTZ1-83. Next base: position 1,303 of record JBHLND010000237.1, on the reverse strand, counting down.
TGAACCTTCACAAGTATGTACTTGATGAAGCTTGGCCGCGTGTATCAGAGATTCCTTTCACAAGTAAACGAAAATACATGGCTACATTCCATGTTCCCAGAAGAAGCATTGGCTCCCTTGAGCTGCGCTCCGGAAATGGCCTGTTGATTGTGAAGGGAGCTCCTGAAGTCATTGAAGGGTTTCTTTCCAGACCTTCTGGCTCTGATGGTGTCATTGAAGAATTTGCTTCACAGGGACTCCGTGTGCTAGCCTGCGCAATCAAGGAGATTCCTGGAGATTCGCCGCAGATTCGCGAAGAGGATTTGACAGGTATGACTTTCGTAGGATTATGTGGCATTAATGATCCTCCAAGAGAGGGAGTTAGAGATTACATCGAAAAATCGAAGAGAGCAGGGATAGATGTAATCATGATAACAGGAGACAACGCCTTTACTGCGGAGGCTATTGGGAGAGAGGTTGGCATCTTTGACCCAGAATTGGGTCACACCAGTCTAACAGGCGATGATATCGATGCCATGGATGACACAGAACTTGACAATGCTCTTGCTGGCGGAGTAAAGGTGCTTTCTCGAACAAGCCCGATACATAAGCTTCGCATTGTAAAAGCCTTACAAAATCAAAACCTGCTTGTGAGCATGACGGGAGATGGAGTGAATGACAGTCCTGCTCTGCGACAGGCAAACGTAGGTGTGGCAATGGGAGTCACGGGCACAGACATTGCAAAAGAAGCTGCAGACATTGTCCTTCAAGATGAGAGGTTTGAGGCTGTTGTGGATGGAATAGAAGAAGGGCGTCATATTCTTAATTCCCTGCGAAGAGTTGTGTTGTTTCTAACTGCCACGAACTTCGCGGAAAGCTTTGCAATCCTAGGGATACTGCTGCTATTTCCAAATCCTGTGCTTCTTCTGCCATTGCAGATTCTCTGGATTAATCTAGTCACTGACGGCATGCTAGACATCGCTCTCTCACTCGAGCCGAAAGAGCAAGGATTATTGGACCAAGGGCCGGGCTCGTTGAGAGAAAGAATTCTATCAAGAAATACTCTAGGCCGTGCTTTGCTTTACGGATTTGTAATGGCAGGATTTGTAATCATAGTGTATTTTCAGCATCTAGGTCAGCCTCCGGAGAAGATACGCACAATGCTTTTTGTGTCACTAATTGTTCTTCAATGGTATAGCGTACAAAACTGCAGGTCACCAACAAAATCAATTGCAGAGATCGGACTCCTCACAAACAAGATTATTCTGATAGTCTATGTCACAGACATTTTCTTGGTAAGCATCCTTTTCCTCATTCCACCATT
>JBHLND010000236.1:0-4836 GCA_048937485.1 Promethearchaeota archaeon | reverse complement strand
CATCTCTCCGCGCTCTTTCAACGAACGGGAGAGATCCACTATGATGCTCCAACGAGGTGGTTACGATTTTGGACCCCGTCGGAAGATCTGCGCAATGAGCAACAATGTTTAGAGATTCAGTGGCATTGCGCGTCCAGATGCACTCTTCCTTCTCGCCTGCATTGATGAAACGGGCGAATTTCTCTCTGGCTGCTGTGTAAGCATTGGAAGCTTCCTCTCCAAGCCTATGGATACTACGACCACCACAAGCAGGATAATGCTCATAGTATGCCCTCATCGCTGTTACGACCTGCTTGGGCTTGAGTGCCATACATGCACTGTCAAGATAGACCAACGGATGTCCATTGATCTTGCGCTGCAACACAGGGAAGTCATCTCTAACGTCCAGCATTCTCTCAATTACCCCCAACCATCTGCCAGCGATATCCGCCTTTTCCAAGCTTCTTTGTGATGAGCCCTTTGTCCACAAGCTGTCTGGCTGCTACAACAAATGTATCACCACCAGCACAATCTTGACAGATATCTGCATACTCCTCTCTTCTTGCAGCCTCAAGTATTTCAGCTGTCGAGAGAGATTCAGTTGCATCTTTCAGAATTCTTAGCACGCATTCTGCATTTCTAGAAAGGTCGGACATCCTGTCTGGTCGCGGTGCAGTGCCCAATATGAAGGCTTTGTTTGAATGGCAACTTCGGTTTAACACAATACTTAAATGAATTCCATCTTGGGAGAGCCCGCTCAGTTTTTTCAGGGCTCATCCTCACCTTGTGTGAAATAGGCATAGGTGTGAACAATGGGAAGACGAAGAAGACAGAAAGTACGAAGACGGCCACAGAAGAAGATTCCAGATGTGTTTGATTGCCCTCAATGTGGAGAGGCTGCTATACAAATAGTAATCTTCAGAAATAACAACTTTGCATCAGTAAAATGTGGTCGTTGTGGGTTGGAAGACAACATTGATTCAATAGGGCCGTTAACTGAAGCAGTCGATGTGTTTGGAGATTTCATTGACCAATACTATGAGGCCAGAGAAGCTGCTTAGTAGAAGTTCCTTCTGTAATCATAGAACCTGAAGTGCTCTAGTACGACACTCTCCAATCAGCAATGATTATAAGCACAGTCAATCCGAGGACGCAGGATTCCTATGCAAGCCGATCTCATTCGATCCACATTGTACATCATCTTGAATGCGATGGGTATCCTCGCCCTAATGATGATTCTAGCCTATTCTGTTTGGGGCGAAGAAGAGGAAGACTAGTCTTGCGGGAGAATGCTCCCGATGAGTTCTATTGAAGTTCTTCGTCTATCCTTTGAGCAAGTGGCAGGTCACTTGGCCAACTTAGAGGTTGTACGATTAATCGTAGCGGAAATTACGGAGAAGGGTTGGTCTATAGAGGACATTATTCAAATGCTTGAAGATAAAATGAATGATAGTGAAGTCACTCTTAGGACAGACATAAGGATTCTTGTGAATGAGATTCGACATATGACTAGGAAGTCTAATGGATGAATGCCTTCTCAATATTAGGAAACCAGATCAATGAGTTTCTAACCCAGCAAGGTATCACCAATCCAACTGAGATACAGGATAAGGCCATCCCATCAATCTATAATGACAATGGCAATACATTACTACTTGCACCAACCGGAAGTGGGAAGACTGAGGCTGTTTTGCTGCCTCTGCTTCAGAAACTGCATGATATGAAGAAGCAGCGTGAGCTCTTTGGATTCTACATTCTCTACATAACCCCTCTACGGGCATTGAACCGTGATGTGTTCAAGAGAATCGAAAGCCTCTGCGAACATCTGGATTTGACAATTGCTGTTCGCCATGGTGATACAACGCAATATGCTCGGAGAAAGCAAGCCATCAAACCTCCGAATCTATTGATTACAACTCCGGAATCTCTCCAGGCCATCCTTCCAGGCAAGCGTCTGAGATATCATCTGAAGACTGTCTTTGCTGTAGTTGTAGATGAGATTCACGAATTGGCGGACAGCAAGAGAGGAGTACAACTGAGTGTCGGCCTTGAGCGGTTGGAGTCTTTAGTTGGAACACGTGTTCAGAGAATTGGCCTTTCAGCCACAGTTGGGAACCCAAAAGACGTCGGACAACTGCTTGGAGGCACTGGAAGTGATGTCAACACAATTTGGGCAGGATATCACTCTAGAAAGATGGAACTCAGGGTGGAAATGCCTACTCCAAAGGAAGAACACAAGAAACTTGCACGGAAGCTGTCCTATCCTCCTTACTCAACAGCCCGTCTTGATCGTATTATTGACCTAGTTGGCACACACAACTCCACTATCATCTTCACCAATACCAGATCGTTTGCAGAGGTTCTAGGAGCGAAGATGGCAGCGATGAAGCCATCCTATGAGTTTGATGTACATCATGGTTCTCTTTCCAAGGAAGTGAGACTCTCTGCAGAAGATAGGCTGAAGACTGGTGTTTCCAAGGCAATTATAGCAACATCCAGCCTTGAGTTGGGAATTGACATTGGACAAGCTGATTTGGTAATCCAGTATAGTAGCCCACGTCAAGTGTCCAGAGCCCTTCAGAGAACAGGACGCGCAGGGCATGGGGTTGGAAGAGTGGCGGAGGGCGTGATTCTTGCTACGGCCAACTTGGATGACATCACAGAGTCTGGAGTCATTCTTAGACGAGCATTGGCAAACAAGGTGGAACGAGCACAAATTGCAGAAAAGGCGTGGGATGTTCTAGCACATCAAATCTGCGGATTACTACTGGATATGCAGGAAATAGAACGTGATAATCTCCTGAAACTCCTGAAAGGCGCATACCCGTTTTCAGGTATCATACCTTCAGAGTTTGATAGTTTGCTTGACTTCATGGTTGAAAGACAAATGGTGGAGATTGAGAATGGTCTTGTCTCTCGAGGTCGGAAAACTCGTGTTTTCTACTACGACAGGCTTAGCACGATTCCTGATGTGCAACAGGTAAGCGTTCTTGACATCACTACTCGGACAAGTGTTGGAGTACTTGACGAGGACTATGTGAGTGGAAGTCTGGAAACTGGAACTGTGTTTGTGATCAGAGGACGTCCCTGGCAAGTTGTTAGTATCGAGGAAGATGAGGTGACGTGTGCACCTGTTACAGACATCGACATACAGGCCCCTCGATGGATAGGTGAAATGATACCAGTTCCTTATGCTGTTGCTGCTGAAACTGCTAAAATGTGGAGTGTAGTTGCAGATAAGGATGAAAACGAGGCTAGGAGATGGCTGGAAAAGGAATACGGAATCATTAGTGAAGCACAAGATCATGTCATTGAGACTGTCGGGCTAGCCAAGAATGTGTTGGGAAAGCTCCCATTAGAGGATCTATTTGTCCTAGAAGACTTTGGAGCTGCCTTGGTTCTCCATTCACCCCTTGGGACGAAGGCGAATGAGGCTCTTGGAGTTGTCACAGCAGCCTTATTGAGTACCAGAATCGGAGCGGATGTGGGCGTGGAACGAGACCCCTATCGAATATTGTTCACATCAAACACGAGAATAGGACCAGAGCAGGTGATTGATGTTCTACACGATTATGATGGGGAGCAAGCCCTGCAGATTCTACGAATGGCAGTTAAGAAAACTCAGAATTTCTCATCAAGATTCATTCATGTTGCTCGGCGAATGGGGATTATTCGACGTGATGCGAAGATTAGGGAAATTCCAGTGCAAAAACTGATACAATCTTACGAAGGAACGCCGGTGTTTGAGGAAGCAATGAGAGAAGTGTTAAGCGAGAAGCTTGAGAGCGCTCTTGTTGCTGATGTCTTCGAGCGTGCCTCAAATGGCAAGATAGAGCTTCATGTGGTGGAAACTAAAAAGCCGTCTTCACTTGCACGCTTGATTGTTGAAGAGAAGACTCGATTCGAAGTTGTTGGCGAGATTACAGATGAGGATGAAGTGCTGGCTATGATTGAGGAAAGGCTTCTCGCCAAGAAGTTCAGATTAGTCTGCATGGCAAAGGGAGATTGGAATTCTGTTAGAACTGTTTCGACTCTGGATGACGAAGTTAGATGTCCTGTTTGTAATTCGAAAATGATTGCCGTTCTATTTCCAACAGACACGGAATTTACAAAGATAGTAGCAAAGAAAGTGGCAGGTAAACCAATATCACGCTCTGAAGAGAAGAAGTATCAGGCAGGTGGCCTAACAGCAAGTCTTGTGTCAAACTACGGAAAACGAGCTCTTCTTGTGTTAGCCGGGCGTGGCCTTGGACCAAGTACCGCTTCTCGAATTCTTCGTCCGGGATTAGTGGAAAGACATGCTCTATTGAAAGAAATTGCAAATGCTGAGAGAGAGTATGCGCGAACACGTCCATTCTGGGGTGATTGACATGAAGAGACCAATGATCGTATTTGCCGGCAGAAGCAATGTTGGAAAGAGTAGTACAATAAGGGTACTGACTGGACGAAAAGTGAGAGTGGGCAAGCATCCGGGTAGTACGAAATATGAGTTGCTGATTGACCTTGGTTCAGTGACTATTGTTGATATCCCTGGTTTTGGACACATGGCTGGAACAAGCAAGACCGTCATCGAGGAGATGAAAACCTCTCTAATTCACAAATTGGAGGAATGGAGTAATGACATAATTTTGGCTGTTTTGATACTTGATATCTCGCTCTTCAGAGAGTTGGTTGGGAGATGGGAAGGAAGAGGAGAAATTCCAGTGGATATCGAGTTCTACACGTTTCTATCTGAGATTGCAGCCAATGTTATCATCGTCGCCAACAAGATAGACAAGCTAAGGAAAAGACAGAAAGACAAAGAGCTTGCCTACCTTAGAGAACAACTTACACAGGCGTTGCCAAGTCGAGAACCCA
>JBHLND010000235.1:0-4840 GCA_048937485.1 Promethearchaeota archaeon | reverse complement strand
AGGATTCGGCAGCAAGAACTTGAGGACATCCTTGGTGCAGATAATGTTTCTTTTGATGAAGAAACTTGCAGAATATACTCGAACGATGCTGCCAATCTCCCGGACCTTGCAGGTCAGATTATTGACAGGCAATTTGATCTTGTAGTGCAACCAGTGAATGTTGATTCACTGCAGAAATTGGTCAGAATCGCCAGAAAGAACAAAGTACCGTTGGTCCCGAGAGGGAATGGAACTTCTGGTTGGGGAGGGGCAATTCCTAGTAAACGCGGCATTTGTGTAAGTATGGGGCAGATGAAGTCCATCTTGCACATGGATGACTACAGCTGCACCGTGACTGTTGAGTCAGGAATTACTTGGCGTGAACTTCTTATGGCCCTGCAAAGACTTGGGATGACCGTACCGATTTATCCAACTAGTGCTACTGCAGCAACCATTGCTGGTTTTGTTGCCAGTGGTGGATTGGGTATTGGATCGGCTAAGCATGGTAACATAATTGACCAAGTAGTTGGTTTGGAAGCGGTTTTGCCAAATGGGAAGCTGGTAAGGGCCGGCAAATTAGAATTGGGCCCGCGAGATGACCCCTTGGCACAGGAAGCCAAGGAAGGAACTGAGTGGCTGGAGAACATTCTTGAAAGAAAGAATATCGGACTACTGAGTCTTCTAGCGGGTACATATGGCGCATTTGGCATCATTACAAAGGTAACTCTAAGACTAATTCCAAGACTCCAGCTCCAACCCTTTGGCTGCACATTTTCAAGTATGAAGGAGCTTGTTGATGCAGCTCAAGAGATTGTTGACAAAACTTTGCCATACCACCTGCGATTTCTAGATAGCAATCATACTTCGAAACTCTCCACTCTTATCGGATTTCCAAATGGATGGGGAAGATTCGTTTTAGTTGGTGCACTTCATGGAACCATCTATGACAATGAGGATGGCCTAGAGGAGATTGGCAGGATTGCTTTGGAGAAAGGAGGTTTCTTGCTGGATACAAAGCGAGCTGATTTCTATTGGAGTGAGATGCTGTTTCCATTAAGATTCAAGAGACAAGGCCCAAGTCTTGTTCCTGCAGAAGTGCTTGTTCCACTTGAGAACGTTCCGGAACTGCATACTGAAACGCTTTCAATTCTTCGAAAATCAAACATTGCCGTGGAAGGTACAGTCGGGCCGGATGGAAGCACATCCTATTTAGTCTGGATTCTTGATGACGAAAGAAAGAAGCTAGGCTATACTATTGGATGGCATAGGTCATTCGACATTGCTGCTATCGCTCGGAAGTATGGCGGACGTCCTTATGCAATAGCCCTATGGAACACAAGGCATGCAAGGGAATTCTATGGAGAAGAAGCCTTTGGAGAACTCTCAAGTATTAAGAAACTCATTGATTCTGATAATGTAATGAATCCAATGAAGGTCTTTGGAGGAAGAGTTCAGGCAGCCTGGCAATCTCAATTCCTCGGCTTTTCAATTGGCCTTTTGGGAGGGTACGCTGCTTTATCAATTAGCGCAATGTTTCCGGGTTTAGCTTGGCTTTCGGCCTTGAACAGCTGGGTTCCACTTCCGATAGTACCTCTACCACTCATAGTCTATGCGTCCCTACTTGCTGGAATTGCAGGAATTGGAGTCATAAGATTAATGACCTTGAAGCTCGCACTGTCAATTGGTATCCCTCTCCTAAGATTTCTCGGCAGATTTTTTGGCAAGTAATGAATGCTGATAACTTCGAAACGCTCAGCTGCAATCAAACTTGCACTATGTTCCTAGAGCAAGATGAATCACTGAAGCTTCCGATATCCTTAATATTATGTCTGTTTGGTTTCAGCTTGGAACCACAGGCCTCTGTTCATGAACGGAACAATTCAATAAGTGTAGTTGAAATGTCCGGAGTGATAAGCAAATGAGAAAGAACCAGAAGATGTACCTTCTCGCAGGTTTTGCCCTTGTAACAATGATATGTATGGGCGCTGCGTCTGTAATTGCAGAGCCAACTTTTTCAGATAATTGTGCACAAAGTGGGTGCCATACTGATAATACTCAAGTCGGACTCTCATCGAATGCCACCGGAACAGTTCAGGCAACACAGGGAGTGCCATTTGTGTTGGTTATTGATGCGGACTCCGGAGTTGGTGGTATTGCCATCCCGGATAATGTTGGAAACAATGACCAATTCTCATTATCCGATGATCGGATAAATGATGAAGACGCAGAAGACACCAATGCCATCTCGGGTGAGATAACAACTGAAGTTACAGTCACACCGCTAGCAGCGGGTACTTTCACTCTCCAGATATGGGCGATGAATGGAGGTACAATAGGTACACCCCTGGATATCACTGTAGAGGTAGAAGCATCAACAACTACTCCTACAAGCGCTACAACCACCACAACTACTCAAAATGGGCTAAGCGAAGAAGAACGAATTGAGTTATGGTATACACTGATGATGATCCTAATCCCTGCTACGGGTGTGATTCTAGTGATTCTTGGCTTTGTGGTAATTAGGAGAACTAATGCATAGTAGGTGATAGTAATGGCATTACATCCGGTATTTGTACACTTCCACACTGGCATCGGCGCAGCTATTGCAGTTCTTGCTTTAATCAACCTGCTCTTCCGCCTGGTTTTTCGTGATGGCATCAGAACTCCCGGAACAAGAATGGCAAAGCTATTCCACGAATTTGACGTCTTCATCTATTGGGGACTCATAATTACATTACTTGGGTTAATTGTAGGAATGGTCACCGGTTTCGTAGATTGGCCAATGAGTGCTCTAATTAACAACGCATTGATGAGGTCGAAGATTCTCTGGTCAGTTGTTGGAACAGAGATTTACATCTTTCTTGTTATCATCAGGGCGAAATTAGGGGATAGAGTATGGGACAAGACATCAGCCTTTCTCGTGTATTCAATATTAACAATCATTGCAGGATTATTGATGATTATCGTAGCTGCCATGGGTGGTATTCAAGAATATGAAACTTCGATTCTCCAGCCGATCCTTGAATGGATTGGATTGCCCTGGCCATAGAGAGGTGTGCTTATGGGTAGCGATCTCTTCGAACAACTCAAGGCCGAACAGCTAGACATTGAACCTCTTGTCTGTGCCAGATGCGGCTTTTGCACCTTTGTGTGTCCAGCGTACCTGGACACCTTATGGGACTCCCAGTCTCCAAGGGGCAAGCTGTATCAACTCAAGGACATATTGAGCAAAAAGAAGAAGATTCCCACTGACTTTGCAGATAGGATCTTCAAATGCACGCTGTGTGGAGCCTGTCAGGAAATCTGCCAAACGAACATCCCTCTTCTGAGATTCTGGCAACTAATCCGCAATGAAATCGGAAACTTGGAGGAGTGGCCGGAGATAGTCAAGTACCTCGACGAGTCACTGATGAACACTCAGAATATCATGGAGATGGACCAGTTTGATAGGATGCTCTGGGCGGACATGGTCGAAGAACTTGTTGAGGATAGGGAGATGGCTAAAGCAGAAGTGGCATACTTTGCTGGGTGCAATATCTCCTTCAAAGGAACATTGGCACACATGGGAGAAAACACAATCAAGTTGTTTAATCACTTGGGCATAGACTTCACAGTACTTGGCGAACAGGAGTTTTGCTGCGGCAATCCGTATTATGTTGCTGGTGAATTCGAAAAAACTAGAGAACTTGCAAAGCACAATCTAGCAGCTTTCAGAGATCTGGGCGTGAAGACAATTGTATTCAATTGCCCAGGATGTCATCGTGCATTCTCTGAGGAATATCCGCACCTCCTTGGGCTTGAGGCAATAGAGGGAATGGAATTCCTCTCCTTCTCACAATTTGTTGAACGTCAACTGAAGGAGGGAAAGCTGACCTTCTCCAAGCCGTACAATCATGTCGTAACCTGGCACGATCCATGTGAGCTTGGTCGGCACCAAGACATCTATGAATCAGGACGTGAGGTTCTCAAGGCAATTCCCGGGATTGAACTGCGCGAAATGAAGCACAACCGTAACAAAGCCAGGTGTTGCGGTGGGGGAGGATTGCTCAAAGGCACAAACCCCATGATGTCAGTTCGAATCTCAGGGCGGCGAATCGAAGAGGCTGAGAAAACCGGCGCAGAGATTATGGTTAGTGAATGTCCATCCTGCACGATGTCATTCAATGATGGCATTGAGGACAGGAACTCTGAGATTAAGTTCAAGGACCTATCTCAGATTGTCATCGAAGCCCTAGGGCTTGAGGGGTGATAAATTTGCTTACTGCTAAACAAGTTCAAGAGCTTGCAGACATCACAGGTGAAGACTTCTTCTCGGCAGAGGATTTCATGCGAAAGCTATACTCTCATGACATTGCAGCTTTGCCCGGCTTGGTAAACGACATTCTCATTACAGAGGCTGAAGGAGTAGCTCAGCCAGTCAATGCAAAGGTAGTTTCAAACCTGCTCAAGTATTGCATTGAGCATAAGATTCCAGTTATACCTCGCGGACATGGGACTAGTGGATACGGAGGTGCACTTCCTACACGTGGAGGCCTCGTAATTGAAACCACGAGAATGAATGAAGTCCATAAGATTGACCGAGAGAACATGACTGTTGAAGTAGGTGCAGGCATTATTTGGGGACGACTACTTGAGATACTGGAAGATGAGGATCTGACTGTTGGGGCCTACCCCTCAAGTGCTCCATCGAGCACAGTAGGTGGATGGGTCGCTGCGGGAGGAACAGGAATTGGCAGCACTAAGTATGGAGGCATCAGGGAGCAAGTTGTAGACATGGAGATTGCTCTTCCGGATGGTCGTATCTTCTGGACAAGTGACCCGCCAGAGGATATTGTAGGAGATGATGACAAGGGGTATCACT